>NZ_JBKYMO010000013.1:0-38040 GCF_047302915.1 Massilia sp. CT11-108
TCATCGCCAACGGCCTGCGCGCCTACATGATCGTGATGATCGGCCACCTGTCGGGCATGGAGCTGGCGACGGTGTCTTCGCGCCAGAAGCTGCCGATCCAGAACATGACGAACATGACGAGACCGAAGAACAGCCAGCCGTAGATGATGTGGTCGACGCCCGTCGCCAGCTCCATGCCCGACAGGTGGCCGATCATCACGATCATGTAGGCGCGCAGGCCGTTGGCGATGACGGGGACGATGACCGACAGGCCGATGAACAACGCGCGCCGGAGCGCGGACCGGTAGGTGAGGTAGGCGTACAGGCAACCCAGCGTGATCGAAGAAATCAGGTAGCGCACGCCGCTGCAGGCTTCCACCACGGACCAGCTGCCGGTCGGCAGTTCGAAGCGGGTGCCGCTGCGCAGCACGGGGATGCCGGTGGCGCGCACCGCCCACACCGTGAAGTCGGCCGTGAACTGGATCAGCGGTCCCACGAAGATTTCGCCGAACGGCACCGCGAACAGCAGGAACAGCAGGGGGAAGGCGAGCGAGCCGGCCAGGCGCGGGCCGAACAGGGCCAGCGCGGCGACGGGGAACATCGCGACGAACGAGTATTGCGACACGACCTGCACCTCGCCCAGCTGGGCCGCGAGCCAGCCGGCGCCGAGGACGCCCAGCAGGAGCAGCGCGGGCGGCCAGGGCTGCGGCGGGTACAGGCTGAAATTCTCGCGCCGGCGCCAGATGAGCCACAGGCTGATCGGCAGGATCACGTAGCCGTGGGCGAAGGTTTCGGAACTGTTCCACACCGAGACGATCGAGCGCACGGTGCCCAGGTACAGCAGGAACGGCGCGAGCAGGGCCAGCGCGATCAGCGCCGTGCCCTGGCGCGAGATGGGAGCGGAAGTGGCGTTGATCACGCCGGGCGGCGGTTTCAGGAACATTCGAGACTCTCTCCAATACAGGCCAGGTTGCTGGACCAGCTGTAGCGGCGCTGGACCTTGGCGCGGGCGGCGGCGCCGATCGCGGCGGCCGCGCTGTCCTGGCCGGCCAGCAGCATGCTCACGGCGTCGACGAAGGCGCCGGCATCCTCGGCCAGTACCAGTTCGCTGCCCGGCACGGCGTCGATGCCTTCCAGCGCCTGCGGCGACACGACGACCGGCGTCGCCATCGCCATCGCTTCCAGCACCTTGTTCTGGATGCCGCGCGCGATGCGCAGGGGGGCCACCGACACGGCGGCATGCGCGATATACGGCCGCACGTCCGGCACGGTGCCCGTCACGACGACGCCCGGCAGCCTGGCCAGTTCCTGCACGGCCGGCGCCGGGCGCGAGCCGACGATGTAGAACTTCACGTCGCCGAAGCGTTCGCGCAGTCGCGGGAAGACGTCGGCCGCGAACCACTGCACGGCATCCACGTTCGGCCAGTAATCCATCGCACCCGTGAACACGAGGGCGCGCTCGTCCGGCGGGTACGGATTTGCATGCGGCTGCTCGGGCGAGAAGTAGTCGGTGTCGACGCCGTTGCTGAAGTGGCCGATCTTGGCGGTGCTTTCCGGCGCCAGCTGGCGGAACAGGTCCGCCTCCGGCGCCGAGACGAACAGCGACGCGTCGTAGTCGCGCGCCACGCGGCGTTCGTACGCCAGCAGCTGGCGCGCCTCGTAGCGGTACAGCCAGTTCATCGGCCACGATTTCTGTTCGGCGTACTGTCTCCACTTGTCCGAGTCGACGTCGCAGAAGTCGACGACGCGGCGCGCCGAGCGGTACGGGTCGGCGTACTGCGCCATCGCCGACGAGAACACGAGCACGCGCTCGATCTTGTGTTTCGCCACGGTGGCGTCGACCCAGCGCGCGAGCGAGGCGTCGCGGTAGTACTCGAGCGACAGCGAGCGGTTCTTCAGCAGCGCCTGCAGGCTGCGCACGCGCGCCAGCAGGGGCTTCATGCCGGCGAAATGGCTGCTGGCGCACAGCGCCTCGACATGCGGCACGTACTGCCAGTCGTCGGGGTCGTCCACGAACGTGGCCAGGTGCACGTGGTAGTGCCGGGCCAGGTGCTTGAGCAGGTGGTACGAGCGGATCTTGTCGCCCTTGTTGGGCGGATACGGGATCCGGTGGATCAGCAGCAGCAGGTCTTCCATCGCTTACCCCAGGTTACGGACGATGTAGGGGCCCATGAAGTTCGCCACTGGCAGCGGCAGCTTCTTCCACATCTTGATGAACAGCTGGTATTTCGGGTTCAGCGGATTGTTGTCCGGCAGCGCGGTCGCGCCGTACAGCTTGTACTCGTACGGCAGGTGCTGCGCCGTGAAGCCCCAGTTCTTTTTAAAATCGTAGGCGCCGGTGCCCAGCTTGCTGCGGCCGAAGTCGAACAGCCGGCAGCCGCGCGCGCTTGCTGCCTGCATCAGGTTCCAGTACATGAAGTCGTTGCCGGCCACTTCGCGCGCGAGGTCCATGCCGCCGCCGTAATAGGGCACGACTTCGTCGCGCCAGTAGAACGACAGCACGGCGGCCACGAGGCGGTTGTCGTCCGTGACGATGGTGCGCACTTCGCACTCGTCGCCGAAGACTTCCTGCAGCATGGCGAAGTATTTTTTCGGGAACACCGGCGTGCCCAGGCGGTGCACGCTGTGGGCATAGGCTTCGAACATGCGGTCGACGTTGCTGTCGACCTCACCGCGCAGGCCCAGCTTGATGCCCTTGCGGACCATCGCGCGCTGCTTGCGCGGGATGGCGTTCAGGTTGGCCTCGTCGTCGCCCGTGATCTCCTTGCGGAACGTGACGTACAACTCCTTCGTGTGCCAGCTGGCGTCGTCCGGGTGGAAGCGCTGCATGCCGCGGTATTCCAGGTGGCCGACGCCGAGCTTCTGCGCGAGTTCGTGCGCGGCCTGGTCGAGCATGGCGCGCGCCGCATCGTTCGTCGCGGCCGGGCCGCCGTACACGCAGAACGGCATCGCGCCCAGCGAATGGCCGAACAGGCGGCTCCTGATTTCCGCGAGGGGGAGGACGCCGAGGATCTGGCCGTCCTGCTGCACGTAATAAAACCAGGTCTTGATGCCGAACGAGCCTTCGATGACCTTCTGCCAGCCGGACAGGTGGAAGAAGGTGGCGTCCGGGCAGGCGCGCACGAAGGCGTCCCAGCGGCCGTATTCGTGCGGCTGCAGCACGTGCAGGGTCATGGGCGAGGAGGCCATGACGGGAGCGGCCCGTTTGGCCTGTGCGGCTTCGATGATGGAGTTCATGGGCGGTTCAGGAAGATGTTGTCCATGCGGTCCCACGCGAAGTCGCGCGCGAGGGATTCGATACGGCGTTCCATCCGGTCGATGTTGATGTAGTGGCGGAAGCGGGCCTTGGCGCCGAGGCCTTCGGGACGCGGCTGGCCGGGGTCGACTTCCCACGGGTGGAAGTAGAACAGGGCGGGCTGGCCATCCTCGCGGTTGACCTTGGCCATCATCCAGCGCGACAGCGCGTACGGCAGCAGGCGGAAGTAGCCGCCGCCGCCGGCCGGCAGGTTACGGCCCATCATCTGCACGGTCGTGATCGGGATTTCCAGCAGGCCGTCGGTGCCGTTCGGGTAGAACGCGAAGCGCGGCGCTTCCGGCATGCCGTAATGGTCGTGCACGACCGGGTAGATGCTGGAGCTGTAGCGGTAGCCGGCGTCGAGCAGCTCGTCGAGCGCCCACAGATTGTCGCGGCCGATCGAGAAGCTGGGCGCGCGGTAGCCCAGCACGGCCTGGCCGCCGATGTCTTCCAGCAGCGCTTTCGCGGAGCGGATGTCGTTGGCGAATTCCGCGCGGGTCTGGTCCGACGCGCGCAGGTGGCCGTAGCCGTGGCTGGCCAGTTCGTGGCCGGCGGCGACGATGCGTTTCACCACCTGCGGATAGCGCTCGGCGATCCAGCCCAGCGTGAAGAAGGTGGCGCGCACGCCGTGGCGTTCGAACAGTCCGAGGATGCGATCCATGTTGGCTTCGACGCGGCATTCGCGCGTCGGCCAGCTGGCGCGATCGATGTAGGGGGCGAACGCGGAGACCTGGAAGTAATCCTCGACGTCGCAGGTCATCGCATTGCGGATGCGTTGTCCCGGGGCCGGCACGGGCCGCGGGGCGAGTTCGACCATGTTCATTCTTGATTATCCATAGGGTGGGTTACTGCCCCGTGGGGCGTGGCGACGATCTTCTTCAGGATCGACAGCACGGAAACGATCGATTTCTCCAGGCGCATCATGCGTTCGTCGAGCACTTCGACGCTGCTGGCGCGGCGCTCGCCGATGCGCTGGTCGATGGTGCGCAGGCCGGTCTTGTAGTCCGCGTCGCCATCGTCTTCGGGCAGGTGGCCCGGCAGCGTGTCCGGCGCCGGCGTGCCGACGGGGTCGGGCACCTGGAATTCTTCGCTGATGTCCTTGACGACGGTATTGATGTCCGGCTCGCCGAACGCGTGCATCTCTTCCAGGAAGCCCATCAGCAGCACGCGGTCCATCAGCGTGTTGACCTTGCGCGGGATGCCGCCGCTGTAGGCATAGATCGCGTCGTGCGCGCCGTCGTCGAACGCCGGGTCGCCCTTCCAGCCGACGGTGGTCAGGCGGTGCTCGACGTAGGCGCGGGTTTCCTGCGCATCCATCGGGCCCAGGTGGTAGCTGGCGATCACGCGCTGGCGCAGCTGCTGCATGCCGGGACTGTGCAGGGTGGCGCGGAATTCGGGCTGGCCGAGCAGGAAGGTCTGCAGCAGCGACTTGTCGTCGGTCTGGAAGTTCGACAGCATGCGCAGCTCTTCGACCGTGCGCGCGGACAGGTTCTGGGCTTCGTCGATCACGAGCAGGGCGCGCTTGCCCTGGTGGTCGACGTCGCACAGGAATTTTTCCAGGCGCGTGAGCAGGTCCGTCTTGCTGGCGCCCTCGTACGGCAGGCCGAAGGCCGAGACGACCATGCGCAGCGTGTCGTCCGGATCGAGGTGCGTGTTGACGATGTGGGCGGCGACGATCTGGTCGGAGGGTAGCCGGTTGAACAGGTTGCGCACGAGCGTGGTCTTGCCCGCGCCGACTTCACCGGTGATGACGATGAAGCCCTCGCCCTGCGACAGGCCGTACTCGAGGTAGGCCATGGCGCGCTTGTGGCCTTTGCTGCCGAAGAAGAAATGCGGGTCCGGGCGCAGCTGGAAAGGTTTGGCGGATAATCCGTAAAAAGACTCGTACATCGTATGCCTCCGCGGGCTCAATACTGGACGGTAAGCGTCGCCACGATCGCGTTCTCGTGGTAGTCGCGGTTGTCGAATACGCCGGCGCGGCCTTTCGAGTGGCGCAGGTCGAGCGATCCGGTGGTCTTGGTGTCGAAGCGGCTGCTCAGTCCCATGCTCACCTGGCGGATATCGTTGGTGACGCCGGTGCGCAGCGACTTGACGTTCACGCCGTACAGGCTCGCGTGGGCCGACGTGCGCGAGGACAGCTTGTAGTCGGCGCTCGCGCTGGCGCCTTTCTGGTCCGTGTCCTCGTTCAGGGTGCTCAACTGCGACGGCAGCAGGGTGCTGTCTTCCTGCTGCAGCGACAGGGCGTTCATGCGTTCCTTGAACACGGTGAACAGCAGCGTGCTGCGCGCCCCGCGGAGCGTGGCGCCGCCCTGCAGGCGCTTGTTGCGCATGTAGCGGTTGCTCAGGTAGGGGACTGCGCTGGGCAGCGTGGGCGGCAGGCCCGCCTGCGCGATATACGCCTGCACGATCTGCTGGCGCTGCACCGGATCGGGATAGCGGCTGACGAGCATCTGGTCCAGCATGGCGGCCGTATCGACCGCGGCCGGCAGCAGGAATTGCTGGCGCGACGTCGTGACGATGTCGGCATAGGTCACCGTCCACACGGTGTGCGGCGTGCGGTAGCTGGCGTCGAGCGAACCCGTGTTGCCGAAGTAACGGTGGCCGACCGTGGCCGCGATGCGCGTGCGGGTCGACGGTTGCCAGATGAAACCGGCGGACCAGCTGCGGCCGCGCGTCTTTTCGGAGAGCGCGCGGTATTCGTACTTGTCGTAGCCGACGCTGGAGGTCAGGCTCAGGTGCGACGTGGCGCGGTACTGCAGGCCGGCGAGGCTGTTCTCGTTGGTCGTCTTGCCTGTGCGCTGCGCGCTCATGTCCTGGTGCGAATAATGCACGTTCCAGCCGAGGTCGGGGAATGCGGGACCGCTAGTCACGTCGAACGCACCCGTGCTGGCCAGGCTGTTGCCGAAACCGCTGCCGGTGCCGCCTTCGACCGAATCGCGCTGGTAGCGGGCGTTCAGGGTGGCCGTCGTGCCGAACTGGTGGCGCACGTAAGGGCTGATGCTCCAGGTGCGGATGTCCGTGCCGTTGTTGGCCGTGTACGAATTGTTCGGCAGCGGGCCGAACGCCGACACGGCCTGGCGCGAGCCGCTCGCGCTGGTGTCCACGTACAGCCAGTCCTTGACGGCGATGGCATTGGCCGTGGCCTGGTAGCGGCGGTCGCTGTTGCGCGTGTTGCCGATGTCGTCGTTGCTATAGGCGAACTTGCGCCATTCCGCGCTCGCCGCGACCTTCAGGCGCGGACCGGTGCCGGTGATGCTCAGGCTGGGCGCCGCTTCGCTGATGAAGCTGCCGTGGGCCTGATCGTCCGCCTGGTTGCTCGCGTTGTCGGAATACGTTTCGCGCAACTGGATCGTGGGGGTGACCCGCCATTGTGCCCACGCCTGGTTCGACAGCAACAGTGCCGCCACTGCAAGCGGCGTGAGCCGGAGGGTGGCGCTGCGTGGCCATTTGACCGGCCGGTGGACGGACAAATTAGCCGTAGTGATAGTCATACGTTTCTTCGATGCCGGGGAACTCCCTGGTCTTGTTATAGATGAGATTGACGTTTTGATAGCCTTCCAGCTGGTGCAGCGCTTCCTTGACCGCATGCTGGGTCGTCGTCTGGGCTTCGACCACCATGACGATCTGGCCCATGTGCGAGGCCAGCACGCGCGATTCGCTCGTCAGCAGCAGAGGCGGCGAGTCGAAGATCACGACGCGGTCCGGATAGCGGTGGGCGATCTCGTCCACCAGCGAGCTCATGGCCGAGCTGGCCAGCAACTCGGTCGCGCGCGGGGTGCTGGTGCCGGCCGGCAGGATCGACAGCGTGTCGACGTTGGTGCGCAGCATGACGTCGGCCATGTCGATCTTGTCGTCCAGCAGGATGTCCATCAGGCCGCGGTGCGCCGGCAGGCCGAGCGAGCGCAGCACCGACGGGCGTGCGACGTCGGCGTCGACCAGCAGCACCGTATGGTCGAGTTCCATTGCGATGCTCATCGCCAGGTTGATCGCGCAATAGGTCTTGCCTTCGCCCGGCAGCGAGCTCGTCACCATGATCAGGTTGCCCGGCTTCTCGCCTTCCGCGCGTTCGGCGAAGGCGCGCTGCAGCAGCGGACGCTTGATGACGCGGAAGTCTTCCAGCAGGCGCGTGCGGCCGCTGGCGGCGGTGACCATGCCCAGGTCGCGCATGCGGTTCAGGTCCAGCTCCACGCGGCGGGTCGAGAATTTTTGCGCCGGAGGCGCTTCAGCGGCGGCTGCGCTTGCCTGGGCCGCTGCGGCTTCTGCTGCCGGTGCCGCGTGCGCCGGCACAGTGGGCGCTACGACAGGCGCGTCCGCCTCGACGACGTCGACGGTGGCCGTTTCCGGCGTCTTGGCGACGGCGGGCGCGTTGCGCTGCAGGTCGATCCGGCTGGCCGCTTTTTCGATGATGCTCACGGTGTACTCCTTAATCTTAAAGCGTGGGACGGACCAGGATGGCAGCCATCCCGACGCCATAGGCGCCGAACAGCAGCAGGACCGAGCTCGCGAGAGCGACGAGACGGCGCTTGCGCTTGACGGTCTGTTCCGGCGTCCAGTTCATGCCGATCGAACCCAGCACCGGCAGGCCGGTCACGTCGCGCAGCGTGCTCTGGCTCAGGAAGGTCGGACGCAGTTGGCTCATCAGGAACGCGACGGCCAGGCCGGCGACGAGGGCGCCGACGAACACCAGCGAGAACAGGCGCAGGCGGTTCGGGCCGCTCGGGTGGTTCGGCACGGTCGGCGGATCGATCACGCGGAACTGCAGCATGTCGGTGGCGGACGACAGGTCGCCCGACAGGCGCGCCGACTCGCGGCGTTCGACCAGCTTCTGGTAGTTTTCGCGGTTGACGTTGTAGTCGCGGTTCAGCTGGGCGAACTGCGCTTCGATTTCCGGCGCCGTCGTGCTCTGGTTACGCAGGCGTGCCACGCGATTCTCGTATTCCGCGACGCGGGCGCGCATCGACGCCACGCGGGCCTCGGCCTGCGACAGCGACACGTTCAGCTGCTGCAGCATCGGGCTGTAGCTGGCGCCCGGGTCGAGGCTGCGCTTCTTGTTCTTGGCGAGATCGGCCTTCTGCGCCATCAGCTGCTCGAGCAGGCGGCGGTTGGCGATCACGTCCGGATGCTGTTCGGTGTATTGCAGGCGCAGGTTGTCCAGGTTCTTCTGGGCCAGTGCGATGCGCGATTCCAGTTCCGGATCCACGAGGGCCGGGTCGACCGTCACGGTGCCCGGCTTGGCCGGTTCGCCGTCGATCTGGCGGCGGATCGCATTGCGCGCCTGTTCCGCTTCGGCCAGTTCCAGCCGGGCCTGGCTCAGCTGGTCGGTCGCCGTTTGCAGCTGTCCGCCGAAGTCGCCGGTACCACTGCCGCCACCCGGCAGCATGCCGAGGTTCTTGAGCTTGAACTCTTTCAGCGAGTTTTCGGCCGCGGCCAGTTTTTCCTCGTACGTCTTGATCTGGTCGTCGATGAACTGGACCGCCTTTTCGGAGTCCTGTTTCTTGCCGCTGAAGCTGCCCTCGACGAAGATCGTGAGCAGGGACGACACGACGTCCTTGCCCAGTTTCGGATTGTCGGACATATACGTCAGCGTATAAATGTCGTCGCGCTCCGTGCCGGTGATCTTGATCTGCGATATCAGTTCATCGACGATCTTGTCGTGTTCCTTGCTGTCCTTGGCCTTGACGTCGAGGTCGACCATGCGCATCAAGCGCTCGACGTTCGGGCGGCTGATCAGCGTGCGGCGCATGAACGTGACCTGTTGCTCCAGGTTGGGCACGGTCGTCATATTCGAAAGCAGTGGCTTCAGAATACTTTGCGTGTCGACATACACGCGTGCCGACGCTTCGTACTGATTGGGCAGGCGCAATACCACCGCCCAGCCGATCAATGCGACAACCCAGGTGATGACGACGGCATGCCAACGGTATTTGCCAATCGCCTTGAGGAAGTTTAGAAGTACGGCTGTGATCTCTGCCATCTCGTCAGTCTCGCCATGAACGACCCGTTACCCGTGGGGAAGAGGGGCCTAAAAAATAATCAAATATCTCGCATGATCGCTTGTACCCCGAGCAATTGCAATTACACGCGAGAAAAATATGGTGAGCTCATTCGGGAGTGCCTCATCTGCAACGCAAATGCCACCGAGCAAGCTGAGGACCGTGGGGTTTTTTGCTTAATATCCGTGAATTATTAGCATGGATTTAATAAAAAATCGTTAAACCGTTGTACGCCTTCAACGCTGACAGCGGACGGTGAGCGATCGCATCGCGTAGACTTACGTTTCAGCAATTTTTCAAATTCTAACGCTTTATTGTAATGTCTAAATTGCAAAAGGGGGTGCACGGTTGATGCCGTTTCGTAATAGATTCTGGTCACGCCGCCGCGGATTGACGGCGTTACTGGCGGCAGGCGCGCTGGCGGCAGGCGTGTTGCCTGGCCAGTCGATGGCGACCGACCTGCGGCCCATCGTGCCGGTCATCAAACGCTCGGTCGTCGGTATCGGTACGTTCGAGCGGACCCGCAGCCCGTCGACCGTCTTCAACGGTACCGGTTTCGTCGTCGGGGACGGCCTGGACGTCATTACCAATGCCCACGTCGTACCGGCCACGCCGGCCGACGGCAAAATGGTACAGCTCGGCATCGTCTTGCCGGACGGAGAAGGCGTGCGCTTCCGCCCGGCCGAACTGGTGGCGCGTGACAACGAACACGACCTGGCCCACCTGCGCCTGTCCGGCACACCGCTGCCCGCGCTCGAGCTGGGCGATTCGGATACGGTCCAGGAAGGCCAGGAACTGGCATTGACGGGTTTTCCGTTGGCCATGGCCTTGGGCCTGCATGCAGCCACGCACCGGGCGACGCTCGCGGCGATCACGCCCATCGTCCGTCCGTCGCTCGGCGCACGCAGCCTCGACCCGCGCCAGATCGCCGCACTGCAACGCGAACCCTTCAATATCTTCCAGCTCGACGGGACGGCGTATCCGGGCAACAGCGGCAGTCCCGTCTACGATCCCGCCACTGGCAAGGTGCTCGGCGTGATCAATGCCGTGTTCGTCAAAGGATTGAAGGAGACGGCGATCTCGGCGCCGAGCGGGATCACGTATGCGATTCCGGTGAACCATGTCCGGGACTTGTTGCGAAAAAAATAGGCAGAAAAGCCGCAAGCACGTCATGACCATGAACAATTTATATTGTGCGGCGTCTGTTCATTTGGCACTATGCTATACAATACCAATCTGTTAATGGCTTTATAACAATGGCTTTACCGAAAGGGATCTGACGTGGGCAAGTACAAGGCGAACCTGGGGAAATATTCGGCGATCGTGCTCGCCGCTGCATGCGTGCTGGCGCTGGGCGGTTGCGCAACGCGTGGTGGCCAACAGCCGATCGAGACGCAGGTGACCGATTCCCAATATCTGATCGGGCCGGGCGATGCCGTCAACATCATCGTCTGGCGCAACCCGGAAGTGTCGATGTCGGTGCCGGTCCGTCCGGACGGCAAGATCACGACGCCGCTCGTCGAGGACCTGCCGGCCGCCGGCAAGACGTCGACCGCGCTCGCGCGTGACATCGAAAAAGCCCTGGCCAAGTACATCCAGCAACCGGTCGTCACCGTCGTCGTCACGAACTTCATCGGCAATTACTCCGAACAGATCCGTGTGATCGGCCAGGCGACCAAGCCGCAGGCGCTGCCATATCGCCGCGACATGAGCCTGATGGACGTGATGATCGCCGTCGGCGGCACCACCGAATTCGCGGCGGGCAATCGCGCCAGCCTGATCCGTAACGTGGACGGCAAGCAACAACGCTTCAACGTCCGCCTGGACGACCTGATCAAGGATGGCGACATCTCGGCCAACGTGCCGATGCGTCCGGGCGACGTCCTCGTCATCCCGGAAAGCTTCTTCTGATAACATCAGTCGTCGATATTTTTTACACCACTCAGTGTTCCAACATACAATAGTGGTTGCTGGGTGGTACGGCGCCAAAATAAGCACCTGATTTAATGTAAGTTTTTCTTCCAGGAACCACGTTGGCGTAAAACTTGCTTGATCAGGTACTGGTCGCCCTCAGTGAGCGACAACATTTTGGGGAACGCACGTGGCTACCGAACATCAAGATAACGACAAGATCGAACCGGCGCCGTCCTTGACCAAACGGGGCGCGGCACGCCGTCGCCTGGCCAAAGCCGGCATGGGCGCGGGGGTACTCGCGACGCTGGAAAGCAAATCGGCGATGGCGTCGATGGTCTGCAGATCGCCTTCGGGCTCGCTGTCGGACGGCTTGTCGACGAGTCATTATGGGCCGAAGGCGCCGGCCTGCGGCGGCCTGTCGCCCGGTTACTGGAAACAGCCCCAGCACGCCTGGCCGGTGTCGCGCGACCTCAAGTTCACCGATGTCTTTTATGCGGCCAGCCCCGGCACGGCCTGCCCGGTACGGGCAGCCTCGTACGACGAGGGCAAATGCTACAACCCGGGTTCGTACTTCTGCGCCAAGCTGGAAGACATGCTGAACCCGCAGCCGTTCGACACGAACAAGGTCGGCATGCACCTCGTGGCGGCTTACCTGAACCTCGAGCAGAAACTCATCGACTTCATCGACCTGAACGACCTGAAGACGATGTGGAGCGAGCTGCAGACCACGGGCCGCTACAGCCCGACCGCCGGCGTGTATTGGGACAATGCGCAGGTCGCCAACTACCTCTGCTCGATCCACGACTGAAGACAGGCGGCGAAACGCATGTGGCGTCTGATGCCTGGCCAGGCGCTGGCCTGCCGGGAATGGGATGGGGAAGCCGTGCTGTACAACGACTTGTCGGGCAATACCCACCTGCTGGATGGCGCCGCGCTCGACCTGTTGTTCGCCCTGCGTGACGAGCCCGCCGATGCGGCCGGGCTGGCCGGCCGCCTGGCCGACCGCTTCGATGCCGGCGACGACGACCTCGTTTCCCTGATCGACGAGATGCTGGCAGCGCTTGCCGGGCTGGACTTGATCGAGCCATGCTGACGGTCGGTTCGCTGTCGCGCGCCGAACTGGCGGCACACCTGTCCGGTGACGGTCTCGTGTTGCGCACCGGCCCCTTCACCAACCGCATCCGCAGCGACGTGGCGCCCTTGATCGACAGCGTCGCGCTGATGTATGCGGATTACCCCGTCGAGCCTGTGGGCGGCTTCGTCGACTTCCACCTCGAACTGCGACGTTCGGGCGGCTTGCGCCGCTGGTACAAGTCGCAGGTACATTTCGCCTACGACGGCACCACGCCGTTCCAGCCCCTGCCGCTGGCGCAGGCGTATCCGATGCTGGAATGGACCATGAACTGGTGCGTCTCGCACCGCGCCCACGGCTACCTGATCGTCCACGCGGCCGTGCTGGAGAAACATGGCCGCGCCATTATCCTGCCGGCACCGCCCGGCTCCGGCAAGAGCACGCTGACGGCCGCCCTGCTGGGCCACGGCTGGCGGCTGCTGTCGGACGAGATGACGCTCGTGCGCCTCGACGACGGCGTTCTCGTGCCGCTGCCGCGCCCGGTCAGCCTCAAGAATACGTCGATCGACATCATCCGTGCGTTCCGTCCGGACGCCGTACTGAGCCGGCCCGTGGAAGAAACGACCAAGGGAACGATCGCCCACCTGAAGGCGCCGGGAGCAAGCATTGCCCGCGCCCTCGAACCCGCGCGCCCGGCTTGCATCGTGTTCCCGCGCTGGGAAGCCGGTGCCGCCATCGCATTGGATCCGCTGCCGAAGGCGCGCGCCTTCATGCAGGTGGCCGACAACTGTTTCAACTACCAGGTGCTGGGTGCGCGCGGCTTTACGGCCCTCGGCGGGCTGATCGACGCCAGCGACGCCTACACGTTCCGCTACAGCAGCCTGCCCGAGGCGATGGCGCTGTTCGAACGCCTGGTGCCGGGGGGCGCATGATGCCGCTGCTGATACGCGTGTTGCGCGATCCGGGCACCGTGCAAGGGCTGGACGACGCCGGCTGGGACCTGCTGCTGCGCCAGGCCGACGCCGCCAACCTCGACGCGTACCTGCTCGTCCTGCTGGAAGATGCCGGCCTGCTCGATGCCGTTCCCGCCGCGCCGCGCGCGCACCTGGAGTGGACGCGCGTGGGCGCCGCCGGACATGCCAGGGCGGCCCGCTACGAAGTCCGCCAGATCGGCCGGGCGCTCGACGGGCTGGGATTGCCGCTGATCCTGCTCAAGGGCGCCGCGTACGCGATGGCGGGCCTGGACGCCGGCCGCGGCCGCCTGTTTTCCGACATCGACATTCTCGTGCCGAAGGCGCGGCTGCCCGAGGTCGAGGCGGCGCTGATGATGCATGGCTGGATCACCACGCACCACGATGCCTACGACCAGCGCTACTACCGGGAATGGATGCACGAGTTGCCGCCGATGCAGCACGCCCGGCGCGGCAACTCGATCGACGTGCACCACGCGATCCTGCCGGAAACGGCCCCCGTGCGCCCGGATCCGGCCAGGCTGCGCGCGAGCGCTCGTCCGATCCCGGGCGAGCCGCATCTGGCCACGTTGTCTCCGGCGGACATGGTCCTGCACAGCGCCGTGCACCTGTTCTTCGACGGCGAATTCGACAAGGGCTTGCGCGACCTCGTCGACCTGCACCGCCTGCTGACGCAGTTCGGCCAGGCGCCCGGGTTCTGGGAGACGTTGCCGGCGCGGGCCCGCGAGCTCGAGCTTGGGCGGCCGCTGTTCTATGCGTTGCGGTATTGTCCGCGCCTGCTCGGTACCGTCGTCCCGCCGGCCGCGCAGGCGGCGGTGGCGTCCGAGGGACCGAACGCGGCCCTGCTGTGGCTGATGGACCGGTTGTTCGCGCGCGCGCTGCTGCCGCTGCATGCAAGCTGCGCGGACGCATTCAGCGACGTGGCGCGCTTTGCCTTGTACGTGCGCGGGAACTGGCTGCGCATGCCGCCGCTGCTGCTGGCCCGGCATCTGTTTCATAAAGCCTTCCTCAGCGGGAAGAGCGACACACAGGCAGCCTGACCGTCCGCGCATAAAAAAACCGCGGCCGAAGCCGCGGTTTTGCATGGTGCCGATGCCTGTCCGGATCAGGCCTTCGGAGCGCGGCGGCGCTTGGCGCCGACCAGGCCCAGCATGCCCATACCCAGCAGCATGATGCTTGCCGGTTCCGGCACGCGGCCGTTTTCGACCGAGAAGGCGCCGTCGACCTTGAACACCAGGTCGTCCGGCGTCACGCTGTAGTCCGGGAACAGGGCGTCGCCACCTTTGTGGAAGCCGTTGGTCAGCGAGTCGCCGGCCGGCAGGTTCAGGTTCGAGTCGTATTTGAACGTCACGCTCGTCAGGCCAGCCAGGTAGTCCTGGTTGATGAAGTCGCCCGACTCGAGGATCGCAGCGGTCATCTTGGTCGAACCGATGCCGACGCCGGTAGCGCTGTCGGTGGTGAACGTCGACAGCGTGACGTTCGGATCGACGGTCAGCAGGGCAACCATGATGCCGTCATCGAAACCGGTGCCGGTGCTGGTGAAGGCGTTGGCTTGGGTGTCGTAATAGATGGCGACTTTATTCGCGCCCGGGGTGTTGTTCAGGCCAAAGCTGGCGTTCAGCGTGGTGCCCGCCGTGCTGGACGTTTTCACGAATTCGCTCAGCTTTGCCACGATCGTGAATTCGAAAGCCGAGGAGTCGTTCGGGGCGCCGTCTGCGGTCGAGTCCAGGTTGCCGCGGAAATTGGCGGTCGTGCTGCCATTGACGGCGGACAGGTTGGCTTGATACAGGAAGTCGAATTGTTTGCCTACGGTCAGTTGCTGAGCGCTCGGGATCCCCTTCGCGACGCCGCTACCGGTCGAGTTCCAGTCCAGGCTGGTCGCGTTGGTAGCGTAGACACCGCCGCTACCGTCTTGCAGAGTAAATGCTTGTGCCGACGATGCAGCGAATGCGAAACCGAGTGCGGCTGCAACCGGAATCAATTTGCGGAACGAAATCTTCATGTTGGCTCCAAGTGGATGCTTATTAAGTTGTTCGGTATAGGCGCCGCGTTCTGCGGGCTTGTTCCTACTTAATGCAAACGCCGTGCCAGTCTTTTCTTTTCGTTATAAATCAAAAGCTTAGGTCACAAACTTGCGTCCCGGGTAGGCCAACTGTAAAAAATTCCGATTTTTTATGTGTCCTTGCGTAAAGTTTTTAGATGTTTTTGGGAAAGAATGCGCAAAGGAAATCGGTCATATCATAAAGAAAGTTGCGCACAATAAAAAACCGCGGCCGAAGCCGCGGTTTTCGTGATGCCGATGCCTATCCGGATCAGGCCTTCGGAGCGCGGCGGCGCTTGGCGCCGACCAGGCCCAGCATGCCCATACCCAGCAGCATGATGCTTGCCGGTTCCGGCACGCGGCCGTTCTCGACGGCGGTCGCGCCGTCGACCTTGAACACCAGGTCGTTCGGCGTCACACCGTACGCCGGGAACAGGTCCGTGTTGCCGCCGGCGCCAGAGTGGAACGAGCTGGTCATCGAGTCGAGTGCCGGCAGGTTCAGGTTCGAGTCGAACTTGAAGCTCACGTTCGTCAGACCCTTCAGATAGTTCTGATTGATGAAGTCGCCGCTTTCCATGATCGAAGCCGTCATCTTGGTCGAACCCAGGCCGTTGCCGGTGACGACGCTGGTGGTGAACGTGGAGAGCGTGCTGGCCGGATCGACGGTCAGCAGGGCAACCATGACGCCGTCGTCGAAGCCGGTGCCGGCGCTGGTGAAGGCGTTGGCTTTGGTGTCGTAGAAGATCGCCACTTTGTTGGCGCCGGCGGTGTTGTTCAGGCCGAAGGTTGCGCTCACCGTCTTGTTGACCGGATCGACCGACGACGTTTTCACGTATTCGCTCAGCTTTGCCACGATCGTGAATTCGAAAGCCGACGAGTCGTTCGCCACGCCGTCCGCGGTCGAATCCAGGTTGCCGCGGAAGTTGCCGGTGGTCTGGCCGTTAACGGACGACAGGTTCGCCTGATACAGGAAGTTAAAGGGGTTGCCTTGCGTCAGTGCCACGCCGTTGGCGATGCCTTTGGCAACGCCGCTGCCGGTGGAGTTCCAGTCCAGGCTATTCACGTTGGATGCGTACGTTACGCCAGCACCATTTTGCAGGGTGAATGCTTGTGCCGACGATGCGGCGAAGACCAGACCAAGGGCGGCTGCGACCGGGATCAGTTTGCGGAACGAATTCTTCATGTAGGCTCCAAAAGTGGATGCGTGTTGGGTTTGTCGGTTAAACCGCGTGCTCGTTGATGCGGCTCATGCCAACCCTTATGCAAATGCCGTGCCAGGAATTGTTGTACTGTTCTAAATCAACGACTTATGAAAAAATGCAAGAAATTACCCGATTCGGGGGAAGGGCTGCTGTAAAAAATTCCGACAGTCACTGAATAGCGTTCGTTAACGTGTTTTTTTGATTCTCGGTTGCAACGGAATTGCTGTCCACGTAAGCGGTCGGTGCATGGCGATGGAATGCCTGTACGCCTTCCAGAAACGCCGTCATGCGTTGCGCCGCCGGATAGTTGGAGAAGGCGTCGGCCACGCGACGGGCGCCTGCCCTCAGCGCCGGATCGTCGAGCATTGTGCGCACCTGGCGCGTCAGCTTCTTGGCGCGGAAGCGGTCGGCGCGCAGCAGGGCGCCGGCACCGGCCTTGATGACGCCGCTCATGTTCAGGAACTGGTCGAGATTGCTGGCAATGCCCAGCACCGGCACGCCGGCAGCCAATGCCTGCTGGCTGGTCGGGCTGCCGCCGTTGCAGACGACGAGGCTGGCGCGCTTGGCCGCCACGTCGCCCGGCAGATAAGGGGCAACGAACGCATTCGCCGGCGCACCGGCCACGTCGATCGTGCCGGCCGTGGCGGCGATGACCGTCACCGGCAGCGGCGCCAGCGCTTCCAGCACCAGCGGCAGCAGGCGGCCCTGGCCGGAACTGCCGAGCGTGACGTAGACGATCGGCTTATCTTCGGGCAATTTATCCCACCAGTCCGGCTTGGCCAGCGGCGGCGCCCAGATGATGGGGCCGATGTAGGCATGCTGCTGGGGCAGGCTCTTCGGCGGAAAGAGATCGGGGACGTCGGCGTACATGCTGTAGTCGGCGTCCGTATAGACCTTGCGCAAGTCGGTACCCAGCGACGGCAGGCCGTACTGGCGGCGTACGCGGTTCAGCGGCACGGAATGCGAGGCGAACGCGACCGGACGCGCCATGCGGAAGATCGCATTCGCGATGCGGATCGGCAGCAGGCGCGTCAGCGGGATGTGCGGCACGGCGTAATGCTGCACGACGTACGGGCTCCAGTAGGCGTTCATCAGCGACACGTACGGGATCCGGCGCAGCCGTGCACTGACCGAGAGCGACAGGCGGAAATCGCCGACGACGATGTCCGGGCGGACCGCGTCGAGCACGCGCAGGTCGTCTTCGACGTAGCTGGCGAGCGTCGCCGTGCTGTACACCGGCTTGCCGCCCGCGAGCGCGTCGAGGAATTGCTGGCTCGGAATGCTGTGGATGGTCCAGCGGGTGAACTGCGTCCCGTTGAAGCAGAATTCGTAGCCGTCCGCGCACGCGACGTGCACGTCGAAACGTGCGGGATCGAGAGATTGCGCGAGCGCGATGGGGCGGCCGACGTGGGCGAGCGTCACGGCTTCCGCAAAGAACAGGATTTTGATACGTTCCATAGGGGTATCGATAGAAAGATGGTTGCGGGAACGTGCCGGGCGGACGGCGCCGGCGGCGCGGACATCCCGCGCCGCCGGTTTACTTCATCAGTTCTTCGAGCGGCTTGCGCAGCGAACGGGCCTGGGGCGCCGGACCTGCGCCGAGCCGGCCCATGAAGACCGGATGGCCGTTGCCGGTGCCGATCAGCTTGTGCAGACGTTGCTGCAATTGCCGCGCCGAATGGTGCAATTTGTCGACGGTCGAGAACGGCTCGCCATGCTGCACGTAGGCGGAAAAGATCAGGGGCGTCATCTCCGGCTGCATCGCGAGGCCCAGGTGGGTCAGCGTCAGCCAGAAACGCTGCACGGCGCGGCCGGCGGCGACGTGATCCTCGACCGTTTCCGGCGCGTGTCTGGCCATGATGACGAAGTGGGCGGCGCAGCGCAGACCCGGCACGAGGTCCATCTGCAGGCGCGGCGCCCAGGTGCCCATCAGCCGGTTCATCGTCGACAGGCGGCCCCAGCTGACCATCGCCCATTTCATCAGGCGCAGGGTGGCGGCATCGACGCCCAGGGCCTGGTCGGGCACGCGGTCGGGGCTGTGGCGTGCGTTCCAGTGGATGATGCGGCGGTGTACCTCGTAGGCTTCCGGCATCGTCAGGCGCAGCTTGGCGTTCGAAAACATCAGGCGCGCCGCGGCCAGTTTGCCGCTGAAGCCTTCGATCCAGCGCACTTCGTAGCCGGGGCCGACGCTGTCCTCGAGGGCACGTTTTTCTTCGGGCAGCAGGGGGCGCGTGCTCATCGCGCGGCGCTGCACGCTGCGGGTCGTGATGGCGCCCAGCAGCGGACTCGGCTTCACAGCGGGATCGGGCACGAAGCGTACGTCGAACACGGGCAGGTGGTCCTGGTCGTCCGGACGCCGGGTGATCTCGGCGCGCAGCCCGTGGGCGGTGGCGGCGATCGCCATCGTTTCCAGCAGGGTGCCGTGCGAGATCTGGCTCGGGCGGCCGCGGAAGTCGTACACCGTATCCTCGCGCGTATCGTGGAAGTGCACGGCCACGTGGTCGGGGCCGAGCACTTCGAAACGCCACACCTGCGTGTTGTCGCCGCTCGGCGCCCAGCGCGCCAGGTCGAGGATGTCGCGGAGGGTCTGGTTCATGCCTGTACCGCTTTCCCGGCGAGCTGGCGCGTCATCTGGCGCTTGGCGACGGCGATCATCAGGCGGTGGAACGGGTTGCCGTTGCCGCCCGGGCGCCAGGTGTGGGCCAGCTTGTTACGATAGGCGTCGAACTGCATGCCGTGCGGCGCGGCCAGGACCTTGCCGCGTCCCAGCAGGATCTTCAGCGCCTCGGTGGCGACGATGCCGGCGCACAGCTGGCAGGCCATGAACGTGGAGGGACCGCGGCGCTCGGCGAAATTGACGGCGTCCGGCACGACGAGGTACGGGCGGTGCAGGCCGGCCGGCGCCAGGCCGACGACGAAGCGAATGGCCTTGTCCAGTTCGGGCAGGTCGCCCCATTGGAAATATTCTTCGAACGTCATCTGGCCCGGGATGAAATTCAGCAGGGCGGCACCCATGCCGAGCGGCGCGGCCGTCGTGGCCGGGATGCCGAGGCGGGCGCAGGCGGCAAACGTCTGCTGGCGGGCGTCGAAGGCAAAGAAGTCGAGTGCGTCGACGTAGAGGTCGACGCCGTCCAGGAATTGGTCGAGATTGCCTTGGTTGACGCCGTCAGGAAAGATCTTGACGTCGATTTCGGGATTGATGTCCCTGGCCATGCGGGCCAGCACTTCGGCCTTCGGTTGGCCGACCGTCGACATCATGGCGCCGACCTGGCGGTTGAAGTTGACGATGTCGAAGGTGTCGAAGTCGGCGATATGAAACTTCGCCACGCCCAGGCGAGCGAGGGTGAGCAGGTGTACGCCGCCGACCCCGCCGCCGCCGGCAATGGCGACACGCTTGCCGCGCAGGGTCTGCTGTTCTGCAGGCGTTACCCAGCCGATATTGCGCGAAAACGCCTGTTCATAGCGGAACGGATTTGTCATTGATGAGGAAAAACGGTTTTATCGATAAAACGGCCGAAAGCACCGATATCTGCTACGCACAGCGCGTTTTATGCGTGTTGTTCGTCCATGCGCAGGAGGCGGTTGATGATGCCTCGTTCTTCACGCGGCGAGAAGAAATAGGGGTAAAACGAACGTTCGGACACGTTGTTATCGGCGCTGAATGTGCCACCGTATTTCTGGATCTGTTCCGTCACGAATTCCAGGTTCACCCGCAGCAGGTAGGCCGGTGCCTCGACGCGCGGATTGACTTTCAGTTCGCCCTCTTGCTGGAAGCCGAGCATGCGTTCGTAAAAACGGCGATGGCGCGGATTCACTTCGATGACGATATCCGTGCACTGGTGGATGTCGCGGGCATAGATCACGGCCAGGTGAAACAGGTTGGCCAGCGACGTTTTCGAGCGGACCGACGGGTCGAACGCCAGCTTCGTGAACTCGCACAGGCGCGCCCCCTTGTTGCGGTGCGCGTCCAGCTCCTCCTTGAAGATCTGGTCCGCCATCAGGCCAATCGGCGAATCGATACCAATCGTGAGCGTACCGACCACGTCACCCTTGTCGGTGGCGGTGAGGGTAATGCGATTCGGGTCGTCGCTGAATTGATGGGTACCGGCATAACCGCGCCAGGCATACATCTTGTTGATCAGCATACTTGCCGAATTTCGCCCGTCCGCAGTATCGGTAAGCCGGATTCCATACGAATCGTGGTTCACGATAACATCCTCATATTGCGAGGGCGTCATATTATCGCGATCACCAAAATCATGAGCGTCCGATAGGGATGCGGCCGAACCACCCTCTGGATCCTTGAAATCGTCGAAAGTCGTCATCGCAGGATTCCCCAATTGTTTAAAAACGTTCGCGTACTGCGAACGGAAGTTCTGGTCGCCCTACGCCCTGGCGGTGCCGGGCGTGGATTATTATTTATTTATTAATGTATATTAGCTTCTTACAAAGCCTTTAGCAATGCGCGCGCTTCATCGGCCTGGGCGAACGATTTGTCGTCCGCCAGAAGCTTGTCGAGCTCCTTTCGCGCGCCCGCCTTGTCGCCCGATTTGCTCAGGCCCACTGCAAGGTGGTAGCGCACTTCCGACGACTTCGGCACCAGGGTGCTGGCTTTCTGCAGCAGCGGCAGGCCGCGGCCCGTATTGCCCTGTTCCACCAGCAGCCAGCCCAGCGTGTCCATGATGCCGGCGTTGTTCTCAGCAAGTTTATATGCCTGCTCGGCCGTTGCAAGTGCGCGCGGATCTTTCACTTGCTGATAAGCATACGCCAGGTTGTTCAGCGCGGCAGCATTGTTCGGCGCGCGCTTGACGATGTCTTCCAGGCGTGCGATCGCGGCCTTGTAATCCTTGGCAACCAGATGGTTCTCGGCGACGTACATGCCGACCAGGATGTCGTTCGGGTGGTCCTTCAGGAATTGGGCTGCACGGGCTTGCGCTTCCTTGCCCTTGCCGGTCAGCGTCATGGCCTGCAGGGATTTCATGAGGATTTCCGGCGCCTTGGCGATCGCGAACGCCTTGTCGTAGGCGGGCAATGCCTGCGCCGGCTTCCTTTGCGACATCAGCACGTCGCCTTCGGTGGCGTAGCCGACGGGCGACTTGTCGTCGATCTTCTGGATTTGGCGAGCCATGGCCAGCGCTTCGTCCCCGCGGCCCATGCGCACGGCCAGCTCGACCTGGGCGAGACGGGCGGCGATCAGGTTCGGTTGCAGGTCGATGGCGCGCTTCAGGTCGTCGGCCGCAGCATTATTGTTCTGCATCAGCATGTGCACACCGGCCAGGCGCAGGTGCGGCGCGGCCGATTTCGGGGCCAGGTTGACGAGCTTGCTGTAGGTTTCCAGCGCCCCAGCCGTGTCCTTGTTGGCGATCTGGGCCTGGCCCAGCAGTTCCACCAGTTCGGGATTGGTCGGGTTGGCGGTCTGGACCTTGCGTGCCAGCGTCAGCGCTTTTTGTGCCTGTCCCGTACGCAGATAGTGCCGGCCGAGGTTGAGCGCCGGGCCGACGGCTTCCGGCTTCACATTGCTGGCCTTCTCGAACCAGGACGTCGCTTCTTCGGGATGATTCTGCATCGTCGCCAGTTCGCCCAGGGCGCGCATCGCGTCGACGTTGTTCGGTTCCTTCTGCAGGACTTTTTCGTAGCGCTGCTTGGCGGCGTCGGGTTTCTTCTCGACGAGGTCCAGGCGTGCCAGGTTCTGGACGGCCGGGATGAAGGTCGGTTGCAGGGCCACGGCCTTGTCCAGCGCGGCACGGGCGGCAGGCACGTCGCCCTTGACCATGTTGACGGCGCCGCGCAGGGTCAGCACCTGCGGATTGTCGGGCTGTTGCTTTTCGAGCGCGTCGATGGCGGCCAGCGCCTTGTCGTAATGCTTGAGGCTGATTTCCGTCTGGACCAGCGCCATCGTCGCCTGCGCCGACTTCGGGTCGAGCTCCGTGGCCTTCTGCAGTTCGGACAGGCCGCGTGCCTGGTCGCCCTGGGCCAGCTTGGACAGGCCGAGCGAGGTACGCAGGCCGGCCGCCTTTGGTGCCAGCGTCGTGGCTTTTTCCAGGTAGACGCTGGCTTTGTTGAAGTCGCGCACCTGCATATAGGTTTCGCCGGCCAGCGCGAGTACCTGCGGATCGTCCGCCGCGTTCTTCAGTGCCGGCGCGAGCGTGGCGGCAGCGTCGTTCGGTTGCGCGCTCTTGAGCTGGGCCTGGGCCAGCAGCTTGCGGGCGTACACGTCGTCCGGATTGAATTCCAGGTATTTGCGCAGGTGCTGGTCGGCTTGTTGCAAGGCACCGAGGTTCAGTTCCGATGCGCCCGCCAGCAGCACGCTGGGCATGTGATCGGGCGCGACTTTCAGTACGCGTTGCAGGGCATCCTGGGCAGCCGAATACTTACCTTGCGAGAATTCGTACAATGCGCGGGTATAGGTCACGAGCAGATTGCCGGGCGCATTCTTCTCGGCCGCGTCGATTTCCGCTTTTGCGTCCGCGAACTTGCCGCGGGTGATGTTGACGTAGGCTTTCTCGATGTGCGCCGTGCGATGGTGCGGATTCAGCGCCAGCGCCTGGTCGAAGGCGGCGAGCGCCTCGTCGGACTTGCCCTGCGTGCGCAGCAGCGAGCCGCGCGCCATGAAGACATCCGCATTCTTCGGATCCTTGGCCACGGCCTCGTCGATGTAACGCGCGGCCGCGTCCTTGTCCTGCTTGGCGACGGCGTAGCGCGCCAGGCCGAGCAGGGCGTCGCCGGCATTGGCGTTCAGCGCCAGGGCTTGCTCGAACGCCTGCTTGGCTTCGTCGAGCTTGCCGGTGGCCAGCAGGGCGTCGCCGCGCAGCGTCAGCAACGGCGCCGATTTGGCGGCCACTTCCGGCGTGACTTCGTCGAGGATTTCCTTGAACTTGCCTTGCTGCGACATCGCCCTGGCCAGCTGGGGCAGCACGCGGTCGGCGGCGATCCCATTCGAGCGGGCCTTGCGGAATTCCTTCTCGGCCGAGGGGAAATCGCCCATGTTGAGTTGGAGGTTGCCCAGCTCCATGCGCGCCTCGCCGTTTTCCGGGCTCTTTTCGACCGCATTCTTAAGCTGAATCATTGCCGACTTCAGGTCACCTTTTTGCTGATACTGCCTGGCTTCAGTCAGCAGCTGCTCGGTCGACTGCGTGGAGCGGCCGCAGGCGGACAGCCCGGCGACCATGAACGCGCCGGACAGGATGGCAGCGGTAAGTTTCAGCTTGTTGGGGTGACGCGGCATCTGGCATTCCTCGAGATATGTATCGTAACTGCAATGGTGTGCGGATTCCTCTTCAACAATAATACCTGAAGGAATACTAACAAAGACGCACAAGTTTGCCGTCGTGTTGCAAATCCCCCCACCAAAGTGGTGGAAGTCGGTCACATTTGACGTCATATCTCGACAATATGACGACTATATTACGATCCTGGGCCGTTTTCGCCTTTGCGCAGCCGGCTCAGCAGGGCTTCGACGTTGTCGCCGACGGGCAAGCCATGGCGACGTAACAATTGCACGTGCAATACAAGGTTTTCGAGCACGAGCTTGGCTGACACGGCCAGCAGGGTCATCAAACGGTCTTCGGTACTGAAGTTTTCCATCGAGGCGGCCATCTCGCACAGGTGGCTGGCGACGAGTTCACGCAAGTCGTCCTCGGGAAAGGGCAGGTCCGCGAAGTCGATCGGGTCTTCCTGTTCGACTTCGCGCATGAGGGCGGCGAGTTGTTGCGGCTGGATCGGCATACATGGCTCCGGTGATGGTCCCCGGAGCCATTCTAGGGCAGGACTACATATTGCGGCGATACTGTCCGCCCACCTCGAACAAGGCCGTCGTGATCTGGCCCAATGAGCAGACGCGTACGGCGTCCATCAGGCGGGCAAACACGTTCTCGTTGTCGATGGCGGCCTGTTGCAGCGCGGCCAGCGCGGCCGGTGCCTCGTCCGCATGACGGCGGTGGAAGTCTTCCAGGCGCGCGAGCTGCGACTGCTTTTCGTCGTCCGTGGAGCGGGCCAGTTCGATCGTCGCCGGGGCCTGTGCCGCCTTCGGGTTGCGGAAGGTGTTGACGCCGATGATCGGAAGGCTGCCGTCGTGCTTGCGGTGCTCGTACAGCATCGACTCTTCCTGGATCTTGCCGCGCTGGTAGCCCGTCTCCATCGCCCCGAGCACGCCACCGCGCTCGGCAATGCGCTCGAATTCCTGCAGCACGGCTTCCTCGACGAGGTCCGTCAATTCCTCGAGGATGAACGAGCCCTGGTTCGGGTTCTCGTTCCTGGCCAGGCCCCATTCGCGGTTGATGATCAGCTGGATCGCGAGCGCGCGGCGGACGGATTCGTCGGTCGGCGTCGTGATCGCCTCGTCGTACGCGTTCGTGTGCAGCGAGTTGCAGTTGTCGTAGATCGCGATCAGCGCCTGCAAGGTCGTCCGGATGTCGTTGAAGTCGATCTCCTGCGCGTGCAGCGAGCGGCCCGACGTCTGGATGTGGTACTTCAGCTTTTGCGAGCGGTCGTTCGCGCCGTACTTGTCGCGCATCGCGACGGCCCAGATGCGGCGTGCCACGCGGCCCAGCACCGTGTATTCCGGGTCCATGCCGTTCGAAAAGAAGAACGACAGGTTCGGCGCGAAGTCGTCGATGTGCATGCCGCGCGCGAGGTAGGCTTCGACGAAGGTAAACCCGTTCGACAGGGTGAAGGCCAGCTGCGAGATCGGGTTCGCGCCCGCTTCCGCGATGTGGTAGCCCGAGATCGACACCGAGTAGAAATTGCGCACCTGGTTCTGGACGAAGTATTCCTGGATGTCGCCCATGACCTTCAGCGAGAATTCCGTCGAGAAGATGCAGGTGTTCTGGCCCTGGTCTTCCTTCAGGATGTCCGCCTGGACGGTGCCGCGCACATTGGCCAGCACCCAGGCACGGATCTTCGCGGTTTCGTCGGCGTTCGGCTTGCGACCGTTGTCGCGCTCGAACCTGTCGAGCTGCTGGTCGATCGCGGTGTTCATGAACATCGCGAGGATGGTCGGCGCCGGGCCGTTGATCGTCATCGACACGGACGTAGCAGGGCTGCACAGGTCGAAGCCGTCGTACAGCACCTTCATGTCGTCGAGCGTCGCGATCGACACGCCGGAGTTGCCGACCTTGCCGTAGATGTCCGGCCGCAGCGCCGGGTCGGCGCCGTACAGGGTGACGGAGTCGAACGCCGTCGACAGGCGTTTCGCGTCCATGCCCTGCGAGACCAGTTTGAAGCGCCGGTTCGTGCGGAACGCGTCGCCTTCGCCGGCGAACATGCGCGTCGGATCCTCGCCCTCGCGTTTGAAGGGGAACACGCCGGCCGTGTACGGGAACGCGCCCGGCACGTTTTCCAGCATCAGGAAGCGCAGGATCTCGCCGTGGTCTTCGAAGCGGGGCAGGGCGACCTTGCGCACCTTGTTGCCGGACAGCGTCGTGTAGGTGAGGTTCGTGCGGATTTCCCTGTCGCGGATTTTCACGACGTGCTCGTCGCCCGCATAAGTCTCTTGCAGCTGCGGCCAGGACGCGAGCAGCTTCTTCGCCTCGCCTTCCATCGCGTTGTCGCGTTCCGTGATCAGGTCGTCGAGGACCACCTCACGGTTGGCGGCGGCCAGCATGCGTTTCGTCTCCGTCAGCTGCTGGCGCTCGCGCGCGAGCTTGACCTGCTTGCCGACGTTGCGGTGGTAGCCGCGCACGGTGTCCGCGATCTCGGCCAGGTAGCGCGCGCGCGCGGGCGGCACGATCACGTTCTTGCCGCTCGAGTATCTGGTCGCGGGTTTCGGCAGCTTCGGCGTTTCCGTCTCGAGGCCGAATTCGGCCAGCGCCGGCAACAGGCCGAGGTACAGCGCGGTGACACCGTCATCGTTGAAGCGCGACGCCTGCGTGCCGTAGACGGGCATCTCGTCCGGCGACTTGCTCCACAATTCCTTGTTGCGCTGGACCTGCTTGGCCACGTCGCGCAGCGCGTCCTGGGCGCCCTTGCGGTCGAACTTGTTGATGGCGATGAAGTCGGCGAAGTCCAGCATGTCGATCTTCTCGAGCTGCGACGCGGCGCCGAATTCCGGCGTCATCACGTACATCGA
This sequence comes from Massilia sp. CT11-108, assembly GCF_047302915.1. NCBI lineage: Bacteria > Pseudomonadati > Pseudomonadota > Betaproteobacteria > Burkholderiales > Oxalobacteraceae > Massilia > Massilia sp. CT11-108. The sequence continues at coordinate 26,534 of NZ_JBKYMO010000013.1, forward strand.
CACGTCCACGTGCGGCACGATGGCGGCGTCGCCCTGGCCGATGCCCGACGTCTCGACGATGACGAGATCGAAGCCCGCCGTCTTGCACGCGGCGATCACGTCGGGCAGCGCCTGCGAGATCTCCGAACCCGCTTCGCGCGTAGCCAGCGAGCGCATGAATACGCGCGCCTGCCCGTTCCACGGGTTGATCGCATTCATGCGGATGCGGTCGCCGAGCAAGGCGCCGCCGGATTTGCGGCGCGACGGGTCGATGGAAATCACGGCAATGTTCAGGCGGTCGCCCTGGTCGAGGCGGATGCGGCGGATGAGTTCATCCGTCAGCGACGATTTGCCGGCGCCGCCCGTGCCGGTGATGCCCAGCACGGGGACCTTCAGGCCTTCGGCCGTGTCCATGATGCGCTTGCGCAGGGAGGCAGCAGCCTTGCCGTTTTCCAGTGCCGTGATCAGTTGCGCGAGCGGGCGGTGGCGCTGCTCGATCGGACCCGTCTGCAGCGGCTCGAGCGTGGCCGGCGCATAGGTCGACAGGTCGACGTCGCACGCTTCCAGCATCGAGCGGATCATGCCGACGAGGCCCATGCGCTGGCCGTCTTCCGGCGAGAAGATGCGCGTGACGCCATAGGCATGCAGTTCTTCGATCTCGTGCGGGACGATGACGCCGCCGCCGCCGCCGAACACCTTGATGTGGGCGCCGCCGCGCTGGCGCAGCAGGTCGATCATGTATTTAAAATATTCGACGTGGCCGCCCTGGTAGCTGGAGATGGCGATGCCTTGCACGTCCTCGGCCAGCGCGGCCGTGACGACTTCGTCGACCGAGCGGTTATGGCCCAGGTGCACGACTTCGGCGCCGTTCGTCTGCAGGATGCGGCGCATGATGTTGATCGAGGCGTCGTGGCCGTCGAACAGCGAGGCGGCGGTGACGAAGCGGACTTTGTTGGACAGTTTGGCGTGCTCCGGCAGGTCGAGCTTGGCGGCAGGCGTGATGTCGTTCATGGTGTTCCTTGGAAAACGGAAGCGAACTGGGGGTTCTTTGTACGGTATATGACGTTAACGTAAACGTCAAGAATGGTTGTCGGCATCATGCGGCACGCTTCTTGATGTTGCCAGAGAGGAGCGCCTGCTTGCGCACGCGATACTCGGCCACGGCCTGTTCCTTGACGTGGCCGAAACCGCGGATCTGCTCCGGCAGTGCCGCCAGCTCGACGGCGACGCCGTGGTTCGCGGCATCCAGCGACGCCAGCTGCGCCTCGATCATGTCACGGTATTCGGTGACGAGGGCGCGCTCCATCTTGCGCTCGGCCGTGTAGCCGAACACGTCGAACGCCGTGCCGCGCAGCCCTTTCAGCTTCGCGAGCAGCTTGAACGCACCCCACATCCACGACCCGAATTCGGCTTTCACGAGGTGGCCCTTGGCATCCTTCTTCGCGAACAGCGGCGGGGCCAGGTTGAATTTCACGCTGAACTTGCCGTCGAACTGGCTTTGCAGCTGTTCCACGAAACGGCCGTCCGTGTACAGGCGCGCCACTTCGTACTCGTCCTTGTAGGCCATCAGCTTGGCATACGATTTCGCCACGGCCATCGAGAGCTTGTTGCCCAGCTTGAGCGCCGACTCGCGTTCGCGCACGCGCGCGACCAGCGTTTCGTACTGCGCCGCATAGGCCGCGTCCTGGTAAGCGGTCAGGAATTCGACGCGTTTCCTGATCACGCTGTCGAGGCTCTGCGGCATTTGCAGCAACACCGGCTGCGCCGGGATCGCAGTGCGTTCGACGCGTTGCAGGTCGACGGCGGCGCGGCGGCCCCACAGGAAGCTGCGCTGGTTCGATGCGATGGCGACGCCATTCAGTTCGATGGCACGCAGCAGCGATGCTTCCGACAGCGGCACGAGGCCCTTCTGCCACGCATAGCCCAGCATGAACAGGTTGGCGGCGATCGAATCGCCCATCAGCGCCGTCGCCAGCTTCGTCGCGTCGAGGAAGTCGGCGCCGGCCTCGCCGCCGACCGCTTCCACGATCAGCGCACGGACCTGGTCGGCCGGGAATTCCCAATCTCTCTGCTGGGCGAAGGTGCCGGTCGGCTGCTCGTGCAGGTTGACGACGACCATCGTGCGGCCCGGGCGCATCTTCGAGATGGCGTCGGCCGCGCCGGCCGTCAGCATGTCGCAACCCAGCACGAGGTCGGCCTCGCCGGTTGCGATGCGCTGGGCGCGCAGGCGTTCCGGCGTCTCGGCGATCTTCACGTGCGACGTGACGGAGCCGTTCTTCTGGCTCATGCCCGTCATGTCCAGGACGGACGCACCCTTGCCTTCGAGGTGGGCCGCCATGCCCATCAGCGCGCCGACGGTGATGACGCCGGTGCCGCCGATGCCGTTGATCAGGATGTTGTAGGGCGCCGCGATCGAGGGGAGGGCGGGCGTCGGCAGCGGACCCCAGCCATCATCGCCATCCTTCCTGCTGACGCCGGCCTTGTTCTTCTTCAGCGTGCCCCCTTCGACGGTGGCGAAGCTCGGGCAGAAGCCCTTGGCGCACGAATAATCCTTGTTGCACGCCGACTGGTCGATGGCGCGCTTGCGGCCGAATTCCGTTTCCTTCGGCAGGATCGAGACGCAGTTCGACTGCACGCCGCAATCGCCGCATCCTTCGCACACGGCCTCGTTGATCACCATGCGTTTCGCCACGTCCGGGAACTCGCCCTTTTTTCGGCGCCGCCGTTTCTCGGCCGCGCAGGTCTGGTCGTAGATCAGGACCGTCACCCCGGGGATCTCGCGCAGCTCGCGCTGCACGTCGTCCATCTTGCTGCGGTCGTACAGCGTCACTTCCGCCGGCAGCGCGGAACGGTCTTCGTAACGCGACAGGTCTTCCGTGACGAGCGCGATGCGCTTGACGCCTTCGGCCGCCATCTGGCGCGCGATCAACGGCACGGACGTGGTGCCGTCGACCGGCTGGCCGCCCGTCATCGCGACTGCGTCGTTGTACAGGATTTTATAGGTGATGTTGACCTTGGCCGCGATGGCGGCGCGCACGGCGAGATAGCCCGAGTGGAAATAGGTGCCGTCGCCCAGGTTCTGGAACACGTGCGGCACCGTGGAGAACGCGGCCTGGCCGATCCACGGCGCGCCTTCGCCGCCCATGTGCGTCGTGAGCTTGTTCATCTCCGGGTAGATCGACGTGGCCATCACGTGGCAGCCGATGCCGGCCAGCGCGAACGACCCTGCCGGCACCTTCGTCGACGTGTTGTGCGGGCAGCCGGAGCAGTAGAAAGCGGGGCGGAACGGCGTCGTCACGGCCTTTTTCAAGACAGCGTCCTTCGCTTCGAGGAAAGCGAGGCGGGCCTTGATCAAATCGCGCGTGCGGTCGTCGAGGGCAAGGCGGGTGATGCGACCGGCGATCACGCGCGCCACCTGCGCGACGGAGAAATCGGCCTTCGGCGGCAGCAGCCATTCGCCGCGCGGCGCGACCCATTCTCCCTTTTCGTCGAACTTGCCGATCACGCGCGGACGCACGTCGTCGCGCCAGTTATAGAGCTGTTCCTTGAGCTGGTATTCGACGACCTGGCGCTTCTCTTCGACGACGAGGATCTCGTCCAGGCCTTGCGCGAATTCGCGCACGCCTTCCGGCTCCAGCGGCCAGATCATCGCCACCTTGAACAGGCGCAGGCCGACTTGTGCCGCCATCGCTTCGTCGATGCCCAGTTCTTCCAGCGCTTCCAGTACGTCCACGTACGATTTACCCGACGCGATGATGCCGAGCTTCGCATCCGGGCTGTCGATCGTCGTGCGATTCAGCTTGTTTTCACGCGCATAGGCGAGCGCCGCATAGATCTTGTAGTCCTGCATCAGGGCTTCCTGATTGCGCGCCTGCTGGCCCAGCGGGATGGACGAGAGCTTCGTATTCAGGCCGCCTTCCGGCATCGCGAAGTCCTGCGGGATTTTCACGTCGACGCGGAACGGATCGGCGTCGACCGAGGCGCTGGATTCCACCGTGTCGGCCAGCGCCTTGAACGCGACGGCCAGGCCGGAAAAGCGCGACATCGCCCAGCCGTGCACGCCCAGGTCCAGGTATTCCTGCACGTTGGACGGATACAGCACGGGGATCATGCAGGCGGCGAAAATATGGTCGGACTGGTGCGGCAGGGTCGACGAATAGGCGCCGTGGTCGTCGCCCGCGACGAGCAGCACGCCGCCGTTCTTCGCCGTGCCGGCATGGTTCATGTGCTTGAAGACGTCGCCGCAGCGGTCCACGCCCGGACCTTTCGCGTACCACATCGCGAACACGCCGTCGTACTTCGCCGGGCCGATCAGGTCCACGGTCTGCGTGCCCCAGACGGCTGTCGCGGCCAGGTCCTCGTTCACGCCCGGCACGAACTGGATGGATTTCGCTTCCAGGTGACCCTTGGCCTTCCACAGGTTCTCGTCCAGGCCGCCCAGCGGCGAGCCGCGGTAGCCGGAGACGAAGCCCGCGGTGTTCAGACCGGCCTGCTCGTCGCGCAGTTTCTGGATCATCGGCAGGCGCACGAGGGCCTGGATGCCGGACAGGAAGATCTTGCCGGAGGTGGCGGTGTACTTGTCGTCGAGGCTAACGTCTTTGAGGGGGGCGGGAACGGCGGGCGCGGCGGGGATGGACGCGGATGCGCCCTGGCCCAGGACGGTGTCAGGCATGGTGTCTCCAAACTTTGTGTTTTCAGATGGACCCGTGCCGGAGGCGCGCCGGGTAGGCGCTGGCCGGAATGGGTCCGGGTGCCGCTTTGGCGGCTGTTACACCAAGTGTAGAGACAAGTTGACGTATACGGAAATACGGAATGGGGATGGAGCCATAAGAAAAAATGATGGCTCGGGACTACACTTTCCGTGCGCCGATCCAGCGGCCCTCGGCGCACAGATCGTGCGCCACCTGGACCACGAGGCGGCTGACGGCCGCCGCCGCATTCGTGAGCGGGATATTGCGCGAGGTGCACAGGACGACGGTGCGCGCGATGGCGGGATCGCGGATGGCCAGCGCGCGCATGGCCCCGCGTTCGACCTCCGTCAGCACCGGCGCGACGGGCAGGATGGTGGCGCCCATGCCGGCGAGGATGGCCGATTTCAGGATCGCGATCGAGTTGATTTCGATGACGCCATGTGTGGCCAGGCCCGCGGCGCGCGCCGTGCTTTCGATGCGCGGCCGCACGCCATGCTGCAGGCCCGGCAGGATCAGGGTGGCGTCCAACGCATCGCGCAGGGTCAGGCTGTCATGGCCGGCCGCGGCGGCCGCGTCGGCGCGGCAGATGAAGCGCAGTTCTTCCTCGACGAGCGGAATGGCGGTGAAGCTGCCGAGCTGGCCATCGTCGAACAGCACGGCCAGGTTGATGCGGCCGGCACGCAACTGCTCGGCGAGGCTGCCGGTGATTTCCTCGGTCAGCTGCAGCGTGATTTCCGGGTAGCGCTGGCGGATGGCCGTCAACAGCGGCAGTGCGAGGGCGTCCGAAATACTGTGCGGCAGGCCGAGCGTGACGCTGCCCGATGGCCGTTCGGCCGATTGCACGACGGCGGCCTGCGCATCCGCCACCTGCTTGAGGATGGCTTGTGCATGTTCGTAGAACACTTTGCCGGCGTCGGTGTTGAGTACGCCTTGTGCCGAACGGTGCAGCAGTTGCACGCCCAGTTCCTCCTCCAGCTGGCGCAATTGCTGGGTCAGTGCCGGCTGCGCCACGTGCAGGACCAGTGCGGCCCGCGACAGCGACCCATGGTCCACGATGGCAACGAAATAGCGCAGCTGACGGAGTTCCATCTTGTAAATATCTGTCTCTTTATGGCTACAAAACGCAACCAAAAGTTCATTATTAAAAAGTTTCTTTTCATCAAGTTGTTATACTTGAACGACGTCGGTCGCGGCGAGATTAACACACACCTTCTGGAAGCCCATGCTCAAGAAAGTCGCTTCTTCCCGGTTGCGCGTAGGGATGTTCATCCATGACCTCGATTGCGGCTGGATGGAGCATCCTTTCGTGCGCAACCGCTTCCTCCTCACCTCCGAGGATGAGGTCCGCAAGATCGTGACGTCCGGCATCCGCTCCGTGACGATCGACTGCACGCGCGGCCTGGACGTGGCCGACGCGCCGACGGTGGCGGAAGCGGAAGCCGCAACGGAGGCCGAGGTTGCCGCGATCGCCGCCAAACCGGTGGCGCCGCTGCGCACCACGCTGGCCGAGGAATTCGACCGTGCCCTGGCGATCCGGCGCCAGGCCGCCGGCCTCGTCAAGACCGTGATGCAGGATGCGCGCCTGGGCAAGGCGGTGGAAATGGACAAGGTGTCACCGATGGTCGAGAGCATCACCGCCTCGATCCTGCGCAATTCATCCGCGTTGCTGGGGCTGTCCGCCATCAAGACCAAGGACGATTACACATTCCTGCACTCGGTCAGCGTCTGCACCCTGTTGGTCGCCTTCTGTCGTTCGCGCAAGCTGGATGCCGCGACCACGTACCAGGCCGGTATCGGCGGCCTGCTGCACGATACGGGCAAGGCCCTGGTGCCGGACGCCATCCTGAACAAGCCGGGCCGCCTGACCGACGAGGAATTCGAGATCGTGCGCCGCCACCCCAGGGACGGCTACGACATCCTGCGCCGTTCGTCCGAGATCGGTCCGATCCCTCTCGACATCACCTTGCACCACCACGAGCGGCGCGACGGCACGGGTTATCCGGACCGCCAGGGCGAACAGGAGATCAGCGAGCTCGCGCAGATGGCCGCGATCGTCGACGTCTACGATGCCATCACGGCCGACCGCTGCTACCACAAGGGCATCCCGGCGGCGGAGGCGCTGCGCAAGATGTACGAGTGGAGCAAATTCCACTTCAATCCCGCGCTGACGCAGGAATTCATGCGTTGCGTCGGCATTTATCCGGTCGGGACGCTCGTCCTGCTGGAATCTGGCCGGCTGGCCGTGGTCGTCGAGCCGCACGAAACGAGTCTGCTCACGCCCAAGGTCAACGTGTTCTACAGCACGAAGAGCCAGACTTATATCAAGCCGGAGACGGTGGACCTGGCGCGTGGCGTGGGCTTCGGCGGCGCCGACAAGATCGTGCGCCACGAATCGCCCGACAAATGGCAGGTCGACCCGCTGCGTTTCCTGCAGGTGGCCTGAGCCTCAAAAGAATTCGGCGGTGTCGTTGGAGGCGACGGTCTGCAGCAGGCCGTGCGCGACGAGGTCGTCGTAATGGCAGGCGCGGTTGCGCCCATTGCTTTTCGCGTAGTACAGCGCCTGGTCGGCGTGGCCCAGCGTGACCACAGGCGAATCGTATGCGCTGATGCTGACGAAGCCGACGCTGACCGTCACCCGTCCCACCTGCGGGAAGACATGGCTCTCGACGTTGATGCGGAAGCGCTCGATGATCTTCCAGGCATTGTCGAGCGTGGTCGAGCGCAGCAGCACGACGAACTCTTCGCCGCCGAAGCGGAACACGCGGTCCTGGGCGCGGAACGACGATTGCAGCAGGTTTGCGATCAGGATCAGCACTTCGTCGCCGTACAGGTGGCCGAACTTGTCGTTGACGGCCTTGAAATGGTCGACGTCGACGACGGCCAGCCATTGCTTTTCCTGGGCATGGTGCTGGCGCCGCTCCGGCTGGCCCGGCAGGCGCGGATCCCGTTCGTGGGCATTCTGCAGCATGCGCGCCAGCTGGTCGTCGAACGTTTTGCGGTTGAGCAGGCCGGTCAGCGAATCACGCTCGCTGTAGTCGAGGAGGTTCTGGAAATTCCGGTAAACGCCGACGATGCCGCCGATCACGTACACGGTCTCGCGCGAAAACGCCTTGTCGTCGCGGATTTCCAGGCACGTCGTGGCCTTGTCGCCGAACCAGATCGGCAGCCACAGCACGCGCATGCCGTCGGCCGTGATCGCTTCCGCGCTCGCTTGATGCTCGGCCAGGCAGCGTTTAAGTTCGGGGAGGGCGGCCACCGGTTCGCCCAGCACGCCGTCCTGCGATTCTTCCAGGCGCGCCGCACCGCCCTGCACGATGGTCGCGCGCGCACGTAGGTATTGCTGTCCCGACACGGACGTGATGGCCAATATGCGCGTTTGTGCCGCACCGGCAAGCTCCTGCACTGCCGAGATCACGGAAATATCGAGCATCGCGTGATCGCGGTGGCCGGTCATGTCCACCATGTGTTTCAGAAGCGAATCCATGTCGTTCTCAGCAATGTAATCAACCGACCTGCAGGCTGGGCACAGCCGCCGTCGCGTTCGCAGGTATCAGGCGTTTCACAAAGGGCAAGCGAAACAGGATATAGCGTTTTTGCATTCTAGGCAATTATGCAAATGCAATTTTTTTAGCCTGAGTGAATTTTCTCAAAGCCAAACTACAACGTGTTCCCCTGGCTAGGCGGATTTTGATTCTGATGAACAAAAAATAGTTCCGCGCAGCAAAGTTGTTGGTGGTCAACTTGCCGTACGGCATCAAAACTTATAGTGAACTCACTGGCACGGAACGTAGCAAGTCAGCTGGAAGTGGTGACTTGACCAGCGTCGCCGGCCAGTAGCAGTTCTTATTAACCCACCATATGGGAGTTTGTCATGAGCAACTTCATCTCCGCAGTCAAAACCTTCGCTGCTGACGAGAACGGTGTAACGGCCATCGAGTATGGCTTGATCGCCGCCCTGATCGGCGTGGCGATGGCCGCTGCGGCAACAACCGTCGGTGAGAAAGTGGAAGGGGTATTCACCTACGTCGCAGGCAAGCTGGTTACCCCGTAATCGTCATGCCGTGGTAGCCCTCCGGGTCCCCGAGCCCGGGGGGCTTTTTTTTGGGAGCCGTCATGCAAATCGACCAATACCGCGATGCGCTGCTGCTGCTCATGGTCAGTATTGCCGCCGTCAACGACCTGGCCACGCGGCGTATCCCGAACCGTCTTCTGTCCGCCGGCATGACCGGTGCGCTGTTCCTCCACCTGCTGTCCCCCGAACCGGGCGCGGCCCTGCTGTCCGCCGTCGGCGGCATGCTGCTGGGCCTGGCCATCTTCCTGCCGTTCTACCTGGTGCGGGGAATGGCGGCCGGCGACGTCAAGATGATGGCCGTGATCGGCTTCTTCACCGGTCCGGCCGAAGCATTCCAGATCGCCGTTTTCACATGGTGTGCCGGGGGGGTGATGGCGCTCTTGCTGATACTGCTGCGCAGTCGCCTGCGACTGGCCCTTGTCAACATCGGCCACCTGCTGTCCGGACTCATCGTACCGGGCTCGAAATTAGCCGACATGACGCTCCCGCAAAGTGCCGGTTCGATGCCCTACGGGCTGGCCATCGCGGCCGGTACGATCGTCGTTCTGGTCACTCAATATGGATGAGCCCGCTCTTGGCAAAGCTCAAGGGTGGCCAAAAGACCGGTCGTTAGAATCATTCTGACCTGTTTCGGAAAACAAGCAAGGCAAGGGGGTTCCGATGTTTGAAACGCTATCGACAGACAATACCGCGGCGGGATTCCGTGCCGCGCACCCTGCGCCTGCGGGCGGTCCGGAGATCGCGCCAGTCCTGCCGCGCCAGGCAAAGACCGTGCGTGATACCGGACTCGAACCGCGCTTCGTGACGGACCTGGTGCTCAAGGCAATCCAGGCCGGCGGCAAGACCCCGTTGACCCATCTGGCCGGCAAGCTGCGGCTGTCGATCAGCGTGCTGCGCGAGGTCCTCAATCCACTGATCGCGGAACAGCAGGTGGAAGTGGCCTGGTGCGGCGAGTCGGACATCGACATGCAATACCAGCTGACCGCATATGGCCAGCGCGGCGCCGCCGACGCCATGGCGCGCTGCGGCTATGTCGGCCCGGCGCCTGTCACGCTCGCGTCGTATCGCGCCGTGGTCGAACGCCAGGCGTTGCGCCATGCGGATGCGGAGCGCATCACACCCGCGCAACTGGCGGGTGCGCTGGGCGACGAGGGCCTGTCGCAGACCGCGCGCGACGTGCTGGGTGCGGCGCTGTACGCGCGCCGTTCGCTGCTGCTGTACGGACCGTCCGGTGGCGGCAAGACGACGCTGGCGCGCAAGCTCGGGCGCCTTCTGCCGGGCCCCATCGCGGTGCCGTATGCGCTGATGGCCGGACGCCAGGTGATCCGCCTGTACGATCCCGCCGTCCACGTGGCGCCGCCGCCGGTCGCGCGCCAGCAGGAAGAACGGCGCAGTTGCGATGCGCGCTGGACCGTGTGCCAGCGTCCGCTCGTCCACGTCGGCGCCGAACTGGGGCGCGACATGCTCGACCTGCGCTATGACGCGGAGCAGGGCGTGTACCACGCGCCGCCGCACCTTCAGGCGAACAACGGGATGCTGGTACTCGACGACGTGGGCCGCCAGCGCATCGCCGCGGCCGAGCTGCTGAACCGCTTCATCGGTCCGCTGGATGCGGGGACCGACCAATTGTCGCTGCAGGGCGGCCAGGCGGAACTGGTGCCGTTCGATGCCGCCGTGGTGTTCGCAACCAACCTGGCCCCGACCAGCGTTTTCGATGACGCCGCGCTGCGCCGTATCGGCTACAAGGCCGACATCGGCGCCTGGTCGGCGAATGCCTACCGCGCCCTGTTGTGCCGCCAGTGCCGGCTGCGCCGCATCGATGTCGAAGACACCGCGGTCGACCACCTGATCGAGCGGCTGCACCCGCAATCCGGGCGCGCGCTGCTGGCCTGCTACCCGGGCGAACTGCTCGACCGGGTCGCCGATTTCGCCGGCTTTGCCGGGACCGAAGCGCGCCTCACGATCGCGGCGGTCGAGCAAGCCTGGCGCAGCATGTTCATCGCTTGCCCGACGGAGAATCAAAAATGAAGAACAAGCGTGCCATCCTCGTCATGACCGTCGCGATCCTGTTCGGATTCGCGGCCGTCGTGTTCGCATCGCGCTGGCTGCTGAAGCAGCCGGGCAGTGGCAGCGGCCGCATCGTCGTGGCCGCCGCCGACATCAGTCTCGGCCAGCGCCTGACGCCCGAGATGTTCAAGCTGGCCGACTGGCCCGCCAACAGCGTGCCAAAAGGTGCTTTCACGGATCCGCAGAAACTCGGCGGCCGCGTTCTCAAGACGAACCTGCTGATGGGCGAGCCGGTCAGCGAGACCAAGCTGGCGCCGGCCGGCACGCTCGGCGGCTTGTCGGCACTGATCACGGAAGGCAAGCGTGCGATCACGGTGCGCGTGAACGACGTGATCGGCGTGGCCGGCTTCGCGCTGCCGGGCAACTACGTCGACATCATCGTCAGCACCCAGAAGGACGTGCCGCCCGGGACCGATGCCCGCCAGCAGAACATCTCGAAGATCGTACTGGAGCGGATCCTCGTGCTGGCGGTCGCCCAGGAAGTCAACCGCGACGAGACCAAGCCGAAGGTCGTCAACGCGGTCACGCTGGAAGTGACGCCGGAGCAGGCGGAGAAGCTCGACCTGGCACGCAGCGTGGGCACGCTGTCGCTGGCCCTGCGTAACCAGGTCGATCCGCAGGCGGCCAGTACCGAAGGCGCGACCAAGCTCACCCTGCTGCCGGAGGCGCCGCCGCCCGCGCCGCGCAAGCCCGCGCCC
>NZ_JBKYMO010000014.1:0-37507 GCF_047302915.1 Massilia sp. CT11-108
CCGGCGTTCGACGACGACGAGCCCGGCGCGCTGCGCGAACGCGGCGACGGCGTCGAGGTCGGCATCGCTGGCGCCATGCTGCGCGGCGAATTCGGCGCGCGTGAGATAGCGCCGCTGCCCCGGTTTCGCGTCGAGCGAATGGGGTGCGAGCGGCGCGCGGCGGCGCACGAAGACGGTGACGTCGATGCGTTCGTCGTCCGGCGCCGGCCCGAGGGACCGCATGTCGGCACTGGTTGCGGGCACGCTGCCCTGGAGTTTGACCATGATTCACCTCGCTGGAAGATGGCCCGGCCGGTCCGGGCACCATCTGCCAGTGTGCGCGTCGGGGCGAGTTGATTATTGATTAGCGCCAATTGTGGGCGAGCCCGTGCATTCGTATTAAAATAAGAACGCGACTGTGAGCGCTAACATTCATAACAAAGGAGACGTGATGATCGACAGGAATCGGCGAGGTCTGGTCCTTGCCGCCGGCGGCGCGCTGGCGGCGGGCGCGGTGGGTGACATGGCATGGGCGGCCCCGCCCGATCGCAAGCTCGGCTATGCGATCGTCGGGCTGGGCTCCTATGGCCTGGGCATCATCATCCCGCAATTCAAGAACTGCAAGAACAGCAAGCTCGTCGCGCTGGTCAGCGGCGATGCCGCCAAGGCGAAGCGCGTGGCGCAGGAATACGGCGTCCCGGAAAAGAACCTCTACAACTACCAGAACTACGACGAGATCCGCAACAACCCGGACATCGACATCGTCTACGTCTGCCTGCCCGTCTCGATGCATGCCGAGTACACGATCCGCGCTGCCAAGGCCGGCAAGCACGTGCTGTGCGAAAAGCCGATGGCCGTGTCGTCGGCCGAATGCGAAGCGATGATCGCCGCGTGCCGCCAGGCGGGCAAGAAGCTGATGATCGGCTACCGCTGCCACTTCGAACCGTACAACCTGGAAGCGCGCCGCATCGCGCGCGCCGGCGAGATCGGCAAGCTGCGCTATTTCCGCTCGGAACACGGCTTCAACTTCCGCGATCCGAATGCATGGCGCCTGAAAAAGGCGCTGGCGGGCGGCGGCTCGATGATGGACATCGGCATCTACGCCCTCAACGCGGCGCGCTACATGACGGGCGAGGAACCGACCGCCGTCTATGCCCAGGAAACGACGGACCGCAAGGACCCGCGCTTCCGCGAGGTCGAGGACATGATCGGCTTCCAGCTGGAGTTCCCGTCCGGCGTGATCGGCTCATGCCAGTCGATGTACAGCGCCAACCAGAACCACATCCTGCTGGTGGGAGATAAAGGCCGCATCGAGATGGAACCGGCGACCGGCTACCAGGGCAACCGGATGTGGGTCGGCGGCAATGGCCGCGACAAGGAAGTCACGCCGCCGCCGGGTCCCGGCGCCACGCAATGGGCTGGCCAGCTGGACCACATGGCGCAATGCGTGCTGCAGAACCGCGAGCCGATCGTCGGAGGCGAGGAAGGCTTGCGCGACCTGCGCATCATCGAGGCGATCTACCAGTCGGCGCGCGAGCAGAAGCGCATCGTGCTGAAGGCCTGAAGCCATCACGTGCGCGTGCGACTGCACGCGCACCGCGTCTGTCAGTACGGCGATCCGGCGACGTCCAGCCGGATTTGCCACACGGCGCCGGCGCCCGTCAGGAACAGGGTCTTGCCGTCGGCGCCGCCGAACGCGGCATTCGTCACGTTGGCATCCGTGCGGATCGTCGCCAGCTGTTTCCCCTGCGGCGAGAACACGCGCACCCGCCTGGCCGGGTGCTCGGTCACGTAGATATTGCCGTGGCAATCGACGGCCATGCCGTCCGGGATGTCGAGCCCTTTGACGATGTCTTTCCCCTGCCCCGGCGCGCCGTTCACGATCGGGTGGGCGCGCAGGAAGCCGTCGCCCGCGTTCACGTACAGCACGTCGCCGGCCGGCGACAGCGCGACGCCGTTCGGATTCGGCCGGCTGCCGTCCACGAGCGTGATCTTGCCGTCCGTGCCCACGCGATAGACGCCCGTGACGGGCTGCCCGCCGGGCGCCGCCGCCTTCTGGAAATCCGGGTCCGTGAAATAGATCGTGCCATCTTTCGCGATGGCGATGTCGTTCGGCGAGTCGAACACCTGGCCGTTATATTCCCCGGCCAGTGTCGTGCGCTTGCCGTCCGCGATGGCATAGCGGGACAGCGCCTTGTACTTGTGCGTGGCCGCGACGAGGTCGCCGTGGGCATCGACGGCGAGGCCGTTGCTGCCGCTGTCCTCCACCACCGTCGTCACCGTGCCGTCCGCCGCCAGCTTGCGGATGCGCGACGGGAAGCCTGGTCCGAGGCTGAAATCGGAAAAATACAGCGCGTCCTTGATCCACACGGGGCCTTCGTACAGGCTGGCCTCGGTGCGCGACGGCTTGACGCTCGCGACGCGCTCCGCGCGCAGTTCGCCGGACGGTGCCGTGCCGCAGGCGGACGCGGCGTGGCTACTTGCCGCATACGACAGGGCCAGCAGGAGGCCAGGGAGGGCGAGGACGGTGCGCGCTTGCATGGAAAGCCTTTCGTTCGATGGTCGGAGAAATTGATTGTAGCGCGTCAATCGCCTTCCGTGTCCAACGCAATCTTGCGATCCTCCTTGTAGCGGCACAGGTCGATCCGCGGCGAGGCGTCCGCCCGGCACCAGCCCAGGCCCTGGCGCCGCCCTTCGCCATCGATGCCGCCGACGAACACGAGCTTGTCGGCCACCGGCCACTGGTACGCGCCGTAGTGCCATGTGCCGCGCAGGGGCGCGGCGTGGGCAGGCACGAACACGCCGTCGCCGTGCGCCTCGCCCTTCACGAACGTGGCTTCCAGCCGCCCTTCCTTCGTCACGAGGACCCCGGGACCGGATGGTACGGCATCCTCGACGCCGCCTTCGTACGAGACCATCTTGCCGCCGGCCGGGAAACTGATGCGCCCGGTGCCACGGGCCATGCCCGCCGCAAACGCTCCCTCGTACGCGACGCCCCGCTCGCTCGCCAGCTTGCCGTGTCCCGACGGCTGGCCCTGCACGAAGTCGCCTTCGTAATAACTGCCATCCGGACGCAGCCACTTGCCCTTCCCGTCCGGTTTGCCGCTGGTCACAGGGCCTTCGTAGACGGCGCCGCTCGCGTAGCGCAATCCCTTGCCGTCCGGCGTCGCACTGGACGCCATGTCGGCGACGAGTTCCAGGTTTTCCATCAACAACGCGTCGAGCGGATTCTTGCCCGCCGCATCGAACGCGACGGCGCTGCGGATGCTCTTGACCGCTTCCGGCAACTGCTTGTTGCGCAGGTAGAGGTGCGCCAGCGCGCGCAGACTGCCGGGCGTCGGTTCGTAGATGACGAGGGTGTCCAGGCCGGCGATACCTTCCTGTACCGGTCCGATGTCGGGTGCAAGCTTGTACACATGGCCCAGGGTAAAGTAGGCCAGCGGATTGGACGGGTCCGCCGTGATGGCGCGCCGGGCCAGGTCGCGCGCCTCTTTCAGCGGCGCTTCCCAGCCGGGCACGCAGGTATCGTGCATCGCGGCCGCCGCCATGTCCAGGCCTTCGGCGCGCGCGGCGAGCAGGTTTGCATCGTTCGGGTAGCGTTTCAGCAACGCATCCAGGCGCGCCATGCCGTCGTCGACGACGCGGCGATTGACGGCAAGGATGGTCGCCTTCGGATCGTCCGGGTGGAGCTTGAGATTCGTCTCGACCAGTTCCCGCATCATGTCGGCGTCGCGCTTCGCGAAGCGGGGCACCACGTCGGCCAGGACGGCGTAGGTCGCGGGACGGTCGAGCTTCGTGACCTTCACCTGGACTTGCGGCAGGTCGAGCCCATCCTTGCCGGTCGAGAATCCGCGGGCCATCATGCGGCGCTCCACGTAGCGCCGCATGTCGACATCGAGTTCCTCGTACGACTTCTTGAAAGCGATGCGTACGGCCTGGTCTTCGGACAGCCCCATGTTATGCAGGCGCAGGTAGTGCGCGAGTTGCCTGCGCAATTCGGGACTCGAATTGAAGTAGTGGATCGCGTACTTCGCGCAGGCATAAAAGCGGGCCATGTCGATCTTGCCGGCCCGCGTACTGTCGTCGTAAGAGAGTTTGTTCGTGTTGAACAGCCATTTGGTATCGAGATTGATCCGGCCCGTCCGGTCGGCCAGCCAGTCCTCGCGATGGCTGCCTTCCACCGGATGGCCGAACCATGCCATGCCGTCCTGGATGACCAGCGACGACCAGTACTCCGACATCCCTTCGTCGTACCAGCGCGGATACGCCGTCGTTTCGGGCGAATAGTGCAGGAGGAAATGGTGGTATTCATGCAGGATGATCGCGCGCGACACGTCGCTTGCCGCCGCCGACGTGACGTAATCCTCGATCCTTGCGACGGCCGCGTAACCAAGGCGCGACAACTGGAACACCCCGGCCATGTTCCGGGGCAGCCCCAGCGTCGCGAAGCTGCTCCGGCCCATCGCGACGATCGTCAGCGGCGGCCCGTCCAGCGATTGCGCACCGCGTACGCGGTTCGAGATGTATCGCAAGTTTTCCAGGTCGACGATCATGTGGCGCGCAACGTCTTCCGGCTGGTCGGTGACGACCCGGAAATTCGGGCTGTCGATTTCGATCCAGTTCTGGTCGACGAGATCGTTGATGTTGCCGGCTTGCGCCAGCGGCATCGCCAGGAACAGGATGGACAGGGCGCGGCCGAGGAGAGTGGTTTTCATGAGCGGGAACAGGAATTAAATGCTTGCAATACAGCATTCCATTCTAGAACGTATGTATGCGCTCAAACATCACCAATTATCTCAGCCATATTATTCCAAATTTGTATGATCGATATCTGAAAATCAAATTGGATTTATTTCTTATGCCCCCGCATACTCCGAACCGTCTCCTCTATCTTCCTCCAAGAAAATAGATTCAAGCCCGCCGCAAGCGGGCTTTTTTTTGGCATCCGTCCGGCCCGCCCCACCCGGCTCCCGCCTCGCCACAATCCGCTCGCATCGCGACCTGCGCCGATCTAGTCTGACGTCGTTAATTTCATCGACCAACCGACGACGATCCGCCATGAACACTCGCCATCTTCCGCGCCATCACTTCCTCGACTGGGTACGCATCATCGCCTTCTTCCTGCTGATCCTGTATCACGTGGGCATGTATTACGTGACGTGGGGCTGGCACGTGAAGAGCCCGCACGCCGGCACCACGCTCGAGCCTTTCATGATGCTGTCGTCGCCGTGGCGGCTGGCGCTGCTGTTCCTCGTGTCCGGCGTCGCGTCCAGCGTCATGCTGGCGAAGCTGCGGCCCCTCGCCTTCCTGCGCAAGCGCAGCTGGCGCCTGTTGATCCCCCTGCTGTTCGGCATGCTCGTCATCGTGCCGCCGCAGTCGTATCTCGAAGTCGTCGAGAAGCTCGGCTATGCGGGCAGCTACGCCGACTTCATGCGGCTGTACGTGCGCGGCTATCACGGCTTCTGCCAGGACGGCTGCCTGATCCTGCCGACCTGGAACCACCTGTGGTTCGTCGCCTACCTGTGGGCCTATACGGCCGTCCTCGGGCTCGTCGTGCTGGCCCTGGGTCCGCGCTTCGACCGTCTCGCCGCCCTGCTCGGCCGCGTGCTCGAGGGCTGGAAGATCATCGTGCTGCCGGCGGCCGTGCTGGCGCTGGTGCGCGTCCTGATGCTGAATCGTTTTCCCGTCACCCACGCGCTCGTGGACGACTGGACCAACCATGCGACGTATCTGCCGGTCTTCCTGCTTGGCGCCCTGATGGCGCGCGTTCCCGACTTCTGGTCCCGTGTCGCGGCGCTGCGCTGGACGTGTCTCGCGCTGGCCCTCGCCGGCTGGGCCCTCCTCATGCTGTGGATCGCGCTGGACAACGCCGGCGGCATCGACGGCACGCGCTGGGAACTGCTCGCGAAGCCGGTGCGCGCCAATTACGCGCTGCTGGCGTGGAGCGCGATCCTGGCGGCCTGCGGCTTTGCCCGGCGCCACCTGGACCGCGACGGCCCCGCCCGGCGTTACCTGACCGAGGCCGTGTTCCCCGTCTACATCCTGCACCAGACGCTGATCGTCGTCCTGGCCCATGCGTCGAAACCGCTGCACCTTGCGCCGGGCTTGGAAGCCGTGCTGCTCGTCGTGCTCGTGACGGTGCTCAGCTTCGCCGGCTTCGAGATCGTGCGCCGGGTGCCGTTGCTGCGTCCGCTGTTCGGGCTCGGGCCGCGCATCCGGACCGCGGCCCAGGCTGCACAGGACATCGTCGCGCCGCACCCGGTGGCCGGGCGCAGCGCGTAAGGTCCGGGAACTGCGCCGGGTCAGTGCGCGGCGGCCCGCTGGTCCTTGCTGCCCTGCTGCTGGCTCGGCGGCATTTGCTGCGTCTGGCCCGTGCTGCCCGATGCGTGCGGCTGGGCGGCACCGTTGCCCGGCCGGATGAATGGATCGCTGAACTGGCGCACGGTTTCCTGCTGGGCGCGCAGGCCACGCTCCGTCTGCTCGGTGGCGTCGCGCGCCACCTCGTCCGCCAGGGCGCGCGCGGTACGGGTGGTGTTCTGCACGTGCTGCTCCGTCACGCGGGCCAGCTCGACCTGGGAGTCGGCCGCCAGGCGCGCGATGTGCTGCTGGTAGGCGCGCAACTTTTCCGTCGTGGGCTGCGTCCGCGCCGTGGCGGCGCTCAGCAGCTCGGACTGGCGGTCGGCGCTCAGCACGTGCTTGCTGGCCAGGGTCGTTTCTTCCAGCATCGTCTGCATGAGCTGGATGTTCAGGTCGCACATTTGCTGGAATGAGCTGAACAGCGATTTCGACATGTCATTCAGGAACGCGGTCTGGGCGTCGATGTGGGTGCGCACCGCCGGGGCGATCGTTTGTGGAAATGGATACATGGTTGTGCCTCGCAAAGTTTTGGGTTGAACGAGCCGCAGCAGGCGCCGCGGCGCGAAGCTCACAGACTAAGGGCGCGAGGCTGATTACCTTTGATCTGGGCTAATCGTGCCGGGCTTGTCGGCCTGAAGTAGCGAATGTCGGTCCGATCTTTGCATCGGTCCAAGTTCCTGTACTCATGAGACAGACTAGCGCGCAATCGCACCCATCCTGGCGCCCCCGTTCGGCGTCAGGTTTTTCTGGTCGAGCAACCGCGTCATCACGTCCGCCGGCACCGGCTGGCTGTAGTAATAGCCCTGCGCGGCCAGGCAGCCGTGCGCCGTCAGGAAGGAGACGTGCTCGGGGCTGTCGACGCCTTCCGCGATCAGGTTCAGGTGCAGGCTGTGGGCCATCGCGATGATCGCCGTGACGATCGCGGCGTCGTGCGCCTGCTCGTTGATCCCGATGACGAACGAGCGGTCGATCTTGAGCGCGTGGATGGGGAAGTTCTGCAGGTAAGCGAGGCTGGAATAGCCGGTGCCGAAGTCGTCGATGGACAGTTGCACGCCCATGGCGCTCAGGCGGCGCATCACGTCGAGGTTGTCGTCGCTGGGCTGCATCGTCAGGCTTTCCGTCAGCTCGAGTTCGAGCGCGTCGGCGGGGACGCCCGTGTCGCGCAGCACCTGGGCCACGAACTCCGTCAGGTTGGCCTGGGTGAACTGGCGCGCCGAGAGGTTGACGGCGATCCGCATGTCCGGATAGCCGCCGTCGCGCCAGCGCCTCAGTTGTGCGCAGGCCTGGCGCAGCACCCATTCGCCGATCGGCACGATGATGCCGGTTTCTTCGGCGATGGCGATGAATTCCGCGCAGGAGCGGGCCGCCTTGCCGGGCGGCGTCCAGCGCAGCAGCGCTTCGGCCGAGAAGATCCGGCCGCTCTCCATGTCGACCTGCGGCTGGTAGTACACGGAAAACTCGTCGTGGGCGAGCGCCTGGCGCAGCTGGCTGGTCGCCGCCATGCGCCGCTTCGCCGCTTCGTGCAGGGCCGGCGTGAAGAACTGGTACGTGTTGCGGCCCTTCTGCTTGGCCTGGTACATGGCGGCATTGGCCGCGCGCAGCAGCGCGGACGCGTCGCTGCCGTCGGACGGAAACAGGCCCAGCCCGATGCTGGCGCTGACGTGCAGTTCGTGGTCTTCGACGTGGAATGGGCGGCTCAGGGTCTCGAGGATCTTGCCCGCCACGAGCGCGGCATCGTTGCTGCACCGCAGGGCCGCGAGGCAGATGCCGAACGCATTCCCGCCCAGGCAGCCGAGGCTGTCGCCCTCGCGCGTGCATTGCTGCAGGCGGGAGGCGACGGCCTGCAGCAGGCGGTCGCCGATCCGCTCGCCGAGGGAATCGTTGATGGTCTTGAAGTGGTCCAGGTCGATGTGCAGCTGCGCGACCATCTCGTCCTGATGGCGCCGCGCCTGGGCGATCGCCTGGTTGACCCGGTCTTCCAGCAGCAGGCGGTTGGGCAGCCCCGTCAGGGCATCGTGGTGCGCCATGTAGTCGATGCGCCGCTCCGCCTGGTTGTAGTCGGCGATCTTCTGTTCCAACCTGGCGTTGGTCCGGACCAGCTCCGCGGTGCGCTCGGCCACGCGCTGTTCGAGGAGATCATTGGCGGCCAGCAGCTCGGCTTCGGCGCGCCGCAGCTGCGCGTTCTGTTCGGCCAGGCGCTTCTGCGCGCTGCGCAGTGCCAGGTGGGTCGTGACGCGCGCCCACACTTCATCGATCTGGAATGGTTTGGTGACGTAGTCGACGCCGCCCGCCGCGAAGCCGGCGACCTTGTCGTGGGTCTCGGACAGCGCCGTCATGAAGATCACGGGGATGTCGCGCGTACGCGGGGACGCCTTGAGGCGCCGGCACGTCTCGAAACCGTCCATGCCGGGCATCATCACGTCGAGCAGGATCAGGTCCGGCTGCACGAATTCCGCGCGGGCCAGGCCCTCCTCGCCTTCTTGCGCGACCGCCACCCGGACCTGGCGCCCCTCGAGATACTCGACGAGGATGCCCACGTTGGCCGGCGTATCGTCGACAATCAGGACAGTCGGGGTGCCCACATCCTGGGGCGCGACAGAAGTCGTCATATCGGTTCCGTCAACTGGTCCATCGATTCGCGGGGACTTGCACTGTAATGACGATTCTATCCGATTCTAACATTAGAGCAACCCTCATTTTGCGCCAGCGTGGTGCGCCGGCAGCGCCGTCCCGCAATCCTTGCAGAACCGGGCGGTGGCGTCGTGGCCGCCGCTGCCGCACGCTGGACAATGCAGGGCCGCGCGCAACGGCCCCGTCCGCCGGTCGCCGCGGCGCAGCGTCATCTCGGCCGTCACGATTCCGGTCGGCACGGCGAGGATGCCCCACCCCATCAGCATCATGAACGAGGCGATCGCCTTGCCCAGGTTGGTGTGCGGCGTGATGTCGCCATACCCGACGGTCGTCATGGTGACGGTCGCCCAGTACATCGCGACGGGGATGCTCGTGTAGCCGTTCTTCGGTCCCTCGACGACGTACATGACGGTGCCGAGGATCAGGATCGCCATCAGCACGACGGACAGGAACACGAGGATCTTGCGCCGGCTGGCGGCGAGCGCTTCGCCCAGGCGCGTGTATTCCTCGATGTACAGGGTTAGCTTGAAGATGCGGAACACGCGCAGCAGGCGCAGGATGCGGATGTCGAGGAGCAGCTCCGTGCCCGGCATCAGCAACGAAAAATACGACGGCAGGACGGCCAGCAGGTCGATCACGCCGTAGAAGCCGCCGGCATAGCGCCACGGCCGCTGCACGCACACGAGGCGCGCCACGTATTCCACCGTGAACAGCGCGGTGAAGCCCCATTCGAACGCGTTCAGCAGGTCGGCGTGATCGCGATGCAGCCGCGGCACGCTGTCCAGCACGACGACGAGGATGCTGAGGAGGATGGCGCACACGAGGGCGATGTCGAAGCGCCGCCCGGCCGGGGTGTCGGCCTCGAAGATGACGTCGTACATGTGCCGCCGCCACCCGGGCGGCGGCTTGCCGTAGGCGACCGGCGCCTGCGGCACATACGGCGGTGCTTCATCATCCTGCCTCATGGCGCGGTGGGCGGTCCCTTCAGCTCGATCATGTTGCCCTCAGGGTCCGACAGGTAGATGGACGGGCCCTCTCCCTCGGCGCCGAAGCGCGACGCGGCCGGCCCCGCCTCGATGCCGTGCGCGGCCAGGTGGGCGCGGATCGCGTCTTCGTCGAATGGCTCGACACGGAAGCAGAAGTGATCGACGTTGCGCCCCTCCTTGCCGGGCGCCGCGCCGCCCGCCGCGCCCAGCTTGCCGGAGATCGGGATCAGGTCGACCATCGAACTGCCGGCGCGCAGCTGCACGAGGCCGATCTCGTCCTGGCGCCGCACTTCGCGGCAGCCCAGCACGTCGCCATAGAAGGCCAGCATGCGCGCGAGATCCACCACGCGCAGCACGATGTGATCGATTTCGCGGATCGCGATCGGACTTTTTACGGCATCAGTCGGCATGGCGCTCCACCCACGTCGCAAAACACTCCATGAACTGCTGCAGGAAGGTTTTCAGGCCCTCGTCCGTCAGCGTGTCGCCGTCGAACTTGCTCCCGACGCCGCCGAGGTACGCTTCCGGCGACTGCATGCACGGCATATTGAGGAAGACGAGGCACTGGCGCACGGCGTGGTTGGCGCCGAAGCCGCCCAGCGCGCCCGGCGAGTTGGACACGACCGCGCACGGCTTGCCCGTCCACGCGGCCTGGCCGTACGGGCGCGAGCCGACGTCGATGGCGTTCTTCAGGACCGCGGGCAGCGACCGGTTGTATTCCGGCGTGCAGAACAGGACGCCGTCGGCGTCGCGGATGCGGCCGCGGAACTCGGTCCAGGTGGCGGGCGGCGTGTCGGTCTCGTCATCCTGGTTGTACAGCGGCAGCCCGGAAATGTCGACGATCTCCAGCTCAAGCGTGGGCGGTGCGGCCAGCATCAGGCTCTTGGCCAGCTTGCGCGTAAACGATTCCTGGCGCAGGCTGCCGACGAGCACTGCGATCTTCCTTGTTGCCATGACGGTCCTTTCGGTCTTGATGGGTCGGATGATGCCCAGAGTGTAACGACTTTCGGCGGACCGTGCGGATCAGATACGCCGGCGCCGGTATTCATCCAGGAACGAGCGCACCTCGCGCGCCGTCAGCACGCGCACCGGATCGCCATGCCACGCATACAGGAACGGCGGCCCGCCCGCGCGGTCGGTCAGCTTGGCACGGATGAGGAACCGGGTGCCCGCCGGATAGCGCCCGGGGTCCGACAGCGTCCTTGCGCACTGCACGCGCATCGACGTCGCGTAGGCCTGCCCCGCCATCGGCTTGATGCGCAGCCGGCCAGTGCGCGGGTCCGGCACGGATTCGACCGCCACGTCGCGGTAGGCCCAGGGATCGCGTGCCATGCGTTATGCCGCCACGGCCGCGGGTGCCGGCTTCGCCTCGCGGATCGGCAGGTTGACGAGGGCGGCGGCCAGCGCCAGCGCGATGTCCGCGTACCACATCCACGAGTAGTCGCCGAAGTGCACGAATGCGAGGCCGCCCAGCCAGGCGCCGAAGAAGCCGCCGATCTGGTGCGACAGCAGCGTCAGGCCGAACAGGGTGGCGAGGTAGCGCATGCCGAACAGCTTGCCGACGAGGCCCGCCGTGGGCGGCACCGTCGCGAGCCATGTGAAGCCGAGGGCGGCGGCGAACAGGTAGAACGTCCACGCGGATTTCGGCGCCAGCAGGTAAGCCGCGATGATCACGGCGCGGCTGCCGTACGTGAACGCGAGCAGCCATTTCATGCGGTAGCGCTGGGCCAGCGCGCCCGCCGCCAGCGAGCCCGCGATGTTGAAGAGGCCGATGAGGCCAAGCGCCGTCGCCGAGACGCCCGCCGGCAGGCCGCACAGCGCGACCTCGCCCGGCAGATGGGTGACGAGGAAGGCGATGTGGAAGCCGCACGTGAAAAAGCCGGCGTGCAGGCAGAGATAACTGCGGTCGCGCATGGCATCGCGCACCTGCCGGCCGAGAGTGAGATCGCCATGGCCGACGACGGATTGCGCCGGCGGCTTGCCGCGCAGCGGCCACGCGAGCGGGATGGTGAGGAGGCTCGTCGCGGCCAGCGCCAGCATCGCCGTGATCCACCCGGTGGTCGCGATGAGGAACTGGACGAGCGGCGCGAACACGAACTGGCCGAACGAGCCGCCCGCGTTGATGAAACCGGACGCGAACGCGCGCCGCTCGGCCGGCAGGCGCTGCGCGGTGGCGCCGATGAGGATCGAGAAGCTGCCCGCGCCCGCCCCGCTCGCGGACAGGATGCCGAGGGTGACGAGCAGGCCCCATTGCGTGGACACGAACGGCGTGGCGGCAAGGCCGCCGGCCAGCAGCACCGCGCCCAGCACGATGACGGGCATGGAGCCGTATTTGTCGGCGACGGCGCCGAAGACGGGTTGCGACGCGCCCCACATGAACTGGCCGACGGCCATGGCAAAGCTGATCGACGCGATGCCGAGGCCCGTCGCCGTGTTCAGCGGCGACAGGAACAGGCCCGTCGTGAGACGCGCGGCCATCGTGATCATCAGGATGGCGCTGGCGGCCAGGATCAGCGTCCAGGCCGCACGTGGCGTGGTGGTGGTCATGTCGTCCCCGTTGTTATCGTCAGACCAACGATGTTACAACGGAAACAAAAAACGCGTTGGGTGGGCACCCGTGCCCACCCGACGTCACGTGGTGGCGCGGATCAGCAGCACGGTAGCCTGCGCCGCCATGCCTTCTTCGCGGCCGAGGAAACCGAGTTTTTCATTGGTCTTGGCCTTGATGTTCACCTGCTGCGGCGACGCGCCGATGTCCTCGGCGATGCGCGACACCATCTGCGGGATGTGCGGCGCCATCTTCGGCTGCTGCGCGATGATGGTCGCGTCCACGTTGCCGATGGTGTAGCCGGTGCCCAGCACGCGGTTGGCCGCTTCGCGCAGCAGCACGCGCGAGTCGGCGCCGGCGAACATCGGGTCGGTGTCCGGGAAATGCTTGCCGATGTCGCCGAGGCCGGCGGCGCCCAGCATGGCGTCGATGATGGCATGCAGCAGCACGTCGGCGTCCGAGTGGCCGAGCAGGCCCAGCCGGTGCGGGATGGTGACGCCGCCGACAATCAGTTTGCGCCCTTCGACGAGGGCGTGGCAGTCATAGCCGGTACCGATGCGGAACGGCGGGGTCGGGTTGTACGATGCGAGAGCCATGATGTTCTTTACACGCTATACGAATTCAGGTTGGGACACTGCCAGGTACATCTCGGCGATCCGGATATCGTCCGGCAATGTCACTTTGAGATTGCGGGGATGCCCTTCCACCAACTTGGGGCTCAAACCGAGGGCTTCAACCGCACTAGCATCATCGGTAATCGAATCCGGATCTTTAGCCGCCGCCAGCGCTTCGCGCAGCAATTCGTAGCGGAACATCTGCGGGGTCTGCGCGAGCCACAAGCCGTTGCGGGGCACGGTGCCGGCCGCTTCGCCGTCGATGCAGCGCTTGACCGTGTCGACGACCGGCAGCGCCAGCAGGCCGCCGGCCGGGTGGTCGCCCGTGCCCGTAATCAGTTTTTCGATCAGTTCGGCAGTCAGGCCGGGACGCGCGGCGTCGTGCACGAGCACCCAGTCGGCGGGCGACAGGGTGTTGGCGAGCACGGCCAGGCCGTTGCGTACGGATTCCATGCGGCTGGCGCCGCCGCAGCGCAGGACCGTCACGCCGTGGTTGGGCGCGACGGCGTCGATACAGGGGTCGTCCGGGCTCACGACGACGAACGTGTGTGCGATGAGCTCGCTGGACAGGAATGCGTCGAGCGTGTGCCTGAGCATGGGCTTGCCGCCGATTTTCAGGTACTGCTTGGGGCTCGTGGCCCCCATCCGGGCGCCGACGCCGGCGGCGGGAATGAGGGCGAAGTAACGTGGTGCTTGAGTCATGTTGTTCAATCTACGATCGGGAACGTCTTGTCGATCCAATAAGAGACTGTACCTCACCTTGGCAAACTTTGCTCAGACGCGCGTACTCCGCGGGACTGTCGATCGCGGCCTGCAATCGTTCGACACGTCCCATCTCGGCCTTAATGTACGGCATCCAGTTGCGGTCGATTTCGCGCTGGAGCAGCGTCCGCGACTCGCCGGCCCGCGCGTACAACGGTTTGCCGGCAAAACGGCCGCCGAGGCGTGCGCGCACCCGCTCTTCCACTTTCGGCAGATAGTCCAGGTAAGACTTGAGATGGCGCATTTCGTGCGCAAGTATCTCGTCATACGTACACGAGTCCGGTTCGAATTCACGGCTGACGTACACGACGATGGGCTGGTAGTACAAGGTCACCGCGATACGCGGCATCACGCATTCGGCCGCGCCGTCCGGCGCCGTGAGCAGGGTGCCGTCGACCTGGATCGCGACGCGCGACTCCGTGCGCGTGAGGCCCAGGACGTAGCCGTTGCGTACGCCGGGCCGTTTCATGCGCGTCAGGTCGCGGTAGGACACCGTGTTGTCGACGCGCCAGCCGCTCTCGCGCGTGGAGAACGTCGCGCCGGCATCCCGGGCCGCGGCTTCGCAGCTCGCCTCGAACGGCGTGCGCGCGGAGGCGAAGCCGCCCCAGGCGAGCAGCAGCAAGCCGAGCGCGGCCGGGCGCACAGGCTTCAAACTAAGCCGGCGTCCAGGTGCCGGCGGCGATCTTCTCCAGCCAGAACGTGCCGATCACGGTTTTCACGTCCGTGATGTCGCCCCGTTGCACCATCTCCAGCATCTCGGGAATGGTCGCCGTGAAGGTTTCGAGGAATTCACCGTCGTCCAGCTTCGCGTCGCCCGCCGTCAGGCCGCGCGCGAGGAACAGGTCGAGGTGCTCGTCCGAATACGCGATCGCGTTGTGGATCGTGCAGACGAAATGCCAGTCGGTGGCCGTGTAGCCCGTCTCTTCTTCCAGCTCGCGCTTGGCGCACGCGAGCGACTCTTCGCCCGGGTCGATCTTCCCGGCCGGGAATTCGATGAAGACCTGGTCGTTCGGATAGCGGAACTGGCGTTCGAGCAGCACGCGGCCGTCGTCGAACAGCGCGAGGATCACGACGGCGCCGGGATGGCGGATGTATTCGCGTTGCGTGATCTTGCCGTCGGGGAGTTTCACGCGGTCGCGCGAGACTTTGAGGAAGTTGCCGTCGTAGGCGATCGCGCCATCGACTTTGATTTCTTTGAGGTGGTCGTCCATGGAAGGCTCCGGTACATCGTTACTCTTGCACCGGCGCCATGGACGCTGGTGCTCAGCCGCGGCGCTTGCGCAGATATCTTAAAACGAAACCTGGGAAGGCCAGCACGACGAACAGGCAGGCGGTGATCGCATAGAACTCCCAGGTCTGGGGGAACGCGGTACCGATGCGGGATTCGAGGGCGTGGGCCAGCGCGCCGACGACGAAGTATAGAACAACCAGCTCGAGCAGGCGCACGACGAAGTATTTCGCGTGCGCCTTGTTGAGTGCCGGCTTCACGGGAATGAAGCCGAGCACGCTCTCGTTGAGGAACGGCAGGTTGGCGAACGCGAGTGCGACCGCGATCACCAACCAGCTGGCCAGGGAGGCGTCCACCGTGGCCTTACGACTTCAGCGTGAGGGACATCGCCGACAGGCAGGCCGCCAGCAGCGGGCCCGGCAGGATGCCCAGGATCACGACGAGGATGCCGTTCAGCGACAGCACGACGCGCATGTCCAGCGGGGTCGAGATCGGCGACGCATCGGCCACCTCGTCGAACCACATGACTTTCACGACGCGCAGGTAGTAGAACGCACCCACCAGCGACGCGGCCACGGCGATGATCGCGAGCCACAGCTGGCCCGAACCGACGACGACGTCCAGCACGGCCCACTTGGCCATGAAGCCCATCATCGGCGGCACGCCGGCCAGCGAGAACATCAGGGCGGTCATGACGAGCGCGTACCACGGGCTGCGCTTGGCCAGGCCCTTGAAGTCGGCCAGTTCTTCCGCCTCGTGGCCCGAGCGCGCCAGCATCATGATGATGCCGAAGGTGCCCAGCGTGGTCAGCACGTAGGTGATCGTGTAGTACATCGAGGCGCTGTAGGCGTTGGCGATGTTCGCGGCGTTCGTGGCATCGCGGGTGCCGACGACGCCGGCCATCATGCCCAGCAGGACGAAGCCCAGCTGCGCGATGGTCGAGTAGGCCAGCATGCGCTTCAGGTTGGTCTGCGCGATCGCGGTCAGGTTACCGACCAGCAGCGACAGCACGGCCAGCGCCAGCAGCATCTGCTGCCAGTCGATCGCCAGCGGCAGCAGGCCTTCGACCAGGATGCGGATCATCATCGCGAACGATGCCAGCTTGGGTGCGGCGCCCAGCAGCAGCGTGACGGCGGTCGGCGAGCCCTGGTAGACGTCCGGGACCCACATGTGGAACGGGACGGCGCCCAGCTTGAAGGCCATGCCGGCCACGACGAACACGAGGCCGAACACGAGGATCGTGTGGTTGGCGGCGTTGCTCGACACCAGCTTGGCGATCGTCGTGATGTCCAGCGAACCGGTGGCGCCGTAGATCATCGAGATACCGTAGAGCATGAAGCCCGAGGCCAGCGAACCCAGGATGAAGTACTTCATCGAGGCTTCGGTCGAGATCGCATGGTCGCGGCGCATCGCCACCAGCGCGTACAGCGACAGCGACATCAGTTCCAGGCCCAGGTAGATCGGCAGCATGTTGTTACCAGAGATCATGATCATCTGGCCCAGCAGCGTAAACAGCGCGAGCACGTAGAACTCGCCACCCATGTTGCCCGACATCATGCCGCGGTCGGCGGTGTACTGGCGCGAGTAGACGAGGGTCACGCCCACGGCCAGGTAGGTGAACAGCTTGAGCAGGTTCGCCATCGGGTCCGACACGAACATGTTGTAGAACGTGTAGGTCGTCGTGCCGGCCTTGAAGTCGGCGTAGGTGATCACCGCGCAGCCCACCAGGGTGAGCAGCGACAGTGCGTAGGTCGGCGTGCGCTTGCCTTCCTTCTGAAACATGTCGATCAGAAGGATGGCGCAGGACGCGATGACCAGGAAGATTTCTGCAGAGACCGGCCCCAGGTTGTTGGCGGCCAGCACGGCTTGGGTGTTAATCATCGGATTCATATCGTTGTTGTGCCTCTATCTCAGTGCGCGGCGACAGCAGCCACTGCCTGGGGCAGCTTGCTGACCGACACGTGCTGCAGCAGGTCCGCGACCGACACTTGCAGCGCGTCGGTGAACGGCGCCGGATACAGGCCCATGTAGATGGTCAGGATTGCGAGCACGCCCAGCATGAAGAACTCGCGGCCGTTCAGGTCGGTCAGTTCGGCCACGTGCTTGTTGCCGATCTTGCCGAACACGACGCGCTTGACCATCCACAGCGAGTACGCCGCGCCCAGGATCAGGGCGGTGGCGGCCAGCAGGCCGGTCCAGAAGTTGAACTTGACGGCGCCCAGGATGACCATGAACTCGCCCACGAAGCCCGACGTCGCCGGCAGGCCGCAGTTGGCCATCGCGAACAGCACGGAGAACGCGGCGAACTTCGGCATCACGTTGACGACGCCGCCGTAGTCGGCGATCTGGCGCGAGTGCAGGCGGTCGTACAGCACGCCGATGCACAGGAACATGGCGCCCGACACGAAGCCGTGCGAGATCATCTGCACGATACCGCCCTGCACGCCGATCTCGTTGAAGATGAAGAAGCCGAGCGTGACGAAGCCCATGTGGGCGATCGACGAGTACGCGACCAGTTTCTTCATGTCGACCTGCACCATCGCGACCAGGCCGATGTAGATCACGGCGATCAGGGACAGCACGATGATCAGCGGGGCCAGGTAGTGCGACGCGTCAGGCGCGATCGGCAGCGAGAAACGGAGGAAACCGTAGCCGCCCAGCTTCAGCATGATCGCGGCCAGCACGACGGAACCGCCGGTCGGCGCTTCCACGTGGGCGTCCGGCAGCCAGGTGTGCACCGGCCACATCGGCACCTTGACGGCGAACGCCATCAGGAACGCGACGAAGATCAGGACTTGTTCCTTCATCGTCAGCGGCAGGTTGTGCCATGCCAGGATGTCGAAGCTGCCGTTCGATTTGTTGTACAGGTAGATGATCGCGATCAGCGTCAGCAGCGAGCCCATGAACGTGTACAGGAAGAACTTGAACGACGCATACACGCGGTTCGGGCCGCCGAACACACCGATGATGATGAACATCGGGATCAGCGTGGCTTCGAAGAAGAAGTAGAACAGCAGGCCGTCCAGCGCGACGAACACGCCGATCATCAGGCCCGACAGCAGCAGGAACGAACCCATGTACTGGGCCACGCGTTCCTGGATCACTTCCCAGGCCGAGATCACCACGATGATCGTGATGAAGGCGGTCAGCGGCACGAACCAGAGGCTCAGGCCGTCGATACCCAGGTAGTACTGGATGTTGAAGCGCGAGATCCAGGCGGCTTTTTCCACGAACTGCGGGCCGTGGGCCGTGTTGCTGAATTGCGTGAACAGCGGGATCGTCGGCAAAAAGCTGATGATCGAACCGGCCAGCGCCAGCAGGCGGGTAAAGCCCGCGCGGCTGTCGCGACCGACGGCCAGCACGATGACGCCGCACAGGATCGGCAGCCAGACGGACAGGCTCAGGTAAGGAGGAAAGGTCGAAATAGACTGCATCTTGTTTTTCTCTCTTTTAAGCGTGCCAGAACGGGAAGAAGTACAGCAGCGTACCCAGCACGCCCAGGATCATCACGAACGCATAGTGGTAGATGTAACCAGTCTGGAACGTACGGACGATGGTCGAGAACCAGCCCACGAGCTTCGCGGAACCGTTGACGACGAGCCCGTCGATCAGCGCGCGGTCGCCCACCTGCCACAGGCCCTTGCCCAGCAGGCGTGCGCCGCCGGCGAACACGACTTCGTTGAACTTGTCCATGTAGTACTTGTTGTCCAGCAGCGTGTGGATCGGACGCAGCGCCTTGTAGAAGGCCGCCGGCACGCGCGGATTGATCATGTAGCAGTAGTAAGCGGCGACGACGCCGGCCAGGGCCAGCATGAACGGCAGCGACGTGAACGCATGCACGCCCATCGCGGCGGCGCCGTGGAACTCGTGCGCCAGTTCTTCCATCGCCGGGTGACGCTCGGCGTTGATATAGATGACGTTCTTGAAGAAGTCGCCGAACAGCATCGGGCCGATCGCGAAGAAGCCGATGATGACGGACGGGATCGCCAGCAGGATCAGCGGCAGCGTCACGACCAGCGGCGACTCGTGCGGCTTCTGGCCCGGAGCCAGGCCGTGGTGGCCGTGGTCGTCCTCGTCCTCTTCATGATGGGCAGTGGCCTCGTGCAGTGCGGTCGGGTCCTTGCCTTCGCCGTTATGTGCGTGGTCGTCGTGGTGGGCGTGGCCGTGGTCATGCGCCTTGCCGAAACGCTCCTCGCCGTGGAAGACCAGGAAATACATGCGGAACGAGTAGAACGCGGTCACGAACACGCCGGCGATGACGGCGAAGTACGCGAAGCCCGAACCCCACAGGTGCGACGCATGCACCGCTTCGATGATCGAATCCTTCGAATAGAAACCGGCGAAGAACGGCGTACCGATCAGTGCCAGCGAACCCAGCAGCGACGTGATCCAGGTGATCGGCATGTACTTGCGCAGGCCGCCCATGTTGCGCATGTCCTGGTCGTGGTGCATGCCGATGATGACGGAACCGGCACCAAGGAACAGCAGCGCCTTGAAGAACGCGTGGGTCATCAGGTGGAACACGGCGACGTTATAGGCCGACACGCCCAGCGCGACCGTCATGTAGCCCAGCTGCGACAGCGTGGAGTACGCGACGACGCGCTTGATGTCGTTCTGGATGATGCCCAGGAAGCCCATGAACAGCGCGGTGATCGAGCCGATGACGACGATGAACGACAGTGCCGTATCCGACAGCTCGAACAGCGGCGACATGCGGGTCACCATGAAGATGCCGGCGGTAACCATCGTCGCGGCGTGGATCAGTGCCGAGATCGGGGTCGGGCCTTCCATCGAGTCCGGCAGCCAGACGTGCAGCGGGAACTGCGCCGACTTGCCCATCGCGCCGATGAACAGGCAGATGCAGGCAGCCGTCAGCAGCGGCCAGGTCGTGCCCGGCACGAACATGGCCGACAGCGCGTTCGCCTTGAGGAACGTCTCGTCGTAGTTCATCGTGCCGGTGGCGGCCAGCAGCAGGCCGATGCCGAGGATGAAGCCGAAGTCGCCGACGCGGTTCACGAGGAACGCCTTCATGTTCGCGAAGATCGCGGTCGGACGCGTGTACCAGAAGCCGATCAGCAGGTACGAGACCAGGCCCACCGCTTCCCAGCCGAAGAACAGCTGCAGGAAGTTGTTGGACATGACCAGCATCAGCATCGAGAACGTGAACAGCGAGATGTACGAGAAGAAGCGGTTGTAGCCGTCGTCTTCCGCCATGTAGCCGATCGTGTAGATGTGGACCATCAGCGACACGGACGTGACGACGCACATCATCATCGCGGACAGCGCGTCGATCTTGAAGCCGACCGACATCTTCATGGTGCCGATCGTCATCCAGGTGTAGAGGTCGCCGTTGAATGTGGCGCCGTCGATGACCTGGTTCAGCGTCATGATCGAGATGACCATGGCGATGAACACGCCCAGGATGGTCGCGGAGTGCGACACCACGCGGCCGACCACGTTGCCGAAGAACTTGGTGCCGAGCAGGCCGGCGATCGCCGAGCCCGCGAGCGGCGCCAGTGGCACCGCCAGCAAGAGATTAGGGTTAATAATTTGCCCCGCCATGTTGAACCTTTTGTGTATTTATCAGGAGGTTGACAGACAAACCGCTTAGCCCTTCAGGCTGT
Source organism: Massilia sp. CT11-108 (assembly GCF_047302915.1). Lineage (NCBI taxonomy): Bacteria > Pseudomonadati > Pseudomonadota > Betaproteobacteria > Burkholderiales > Oxalobacteraceae > Massilia > Massilia sp. CT11-108. The sequence continues at coordinate 20,730 of NZ_JBKYMO010000014.1, forward strand.
CGAGGTCTTCCACGTTGATCGTGTCCAGGTTACGGAACAGGACCACCAGGATCGCCAGGCCGATCGCCGATTCGGCGGCCGCGACAGTCAGGATGAAGAACACGAAGATCTGCCCTGCCGCGTCGCCCAGATAATGCGAGAACGCCACAAAGTTCAGGTTCACCGCCAGCAGCATCAGTTCGATGGCCATCAGCAGGATGATGATGTTCTTCCGGTTCAGGAAAATGCCGATCACGGAGATCGCGAACAGGATCGCGCCCAGGATCAGGTAGTGAGCGAGCGACAGGGTCATTGCGCCTCCTTGTTGGCAGCAGCAGCGGCCGCAGCGGCGGCAACAGCCGCGTCGTCGATCGCTTTCTGGTTCACCGTCTGCATCTTGACGATCTTCAGACGGTCGTTACGCTTGACGCGGACGGCGAGGCCCGGGTCGATGGCTTTGGTGTCCTTGCGCTTGCGCAGGGTCAGCGCCACGGCGGCGATGATGGCGACCAGCAGGATCAGGCCGGCGATCTCGAAACCGTAGATGTACTGGGTGTAGATCAGGCGGCCCAGTTCATGCGTGCCGCCGATGTGGCCCACGGCCGACTCGGCCGGCGCATCGCCCTGGCCCAGGAAGCCGCGCCACAGCACGGCGGCCATTTCCAGCACGATCAGCGCGCCGACGCCCGACGCCACCGGGAGGTAGCCCCAGAAGCCTTCGCGCATGCGGTCGATGTTAATGTCGAGCATCATCACGACGAACAGGAACAGCACCATGACGGCGCCGACGTAGACCAGTACCAGCACGATGGCCAGGAACTCGGCCTTGAGCAGCATCCAGATACCGGCAGCGTTGAAGAACGCGAGCACCAGGAACAGCGCGGCGTGGACCGGGTTCTTGGCGGTAATGACGCGCAACCCGGCCAGCACCATCACGGCCGAGAACACGTAGAACAGAACAGTTGTGAAATCCATGACTTACGCAGGAGCCCTCTTGTTATTTATCGATACTTGGCATCGGCTTCGCGTGCGGCGGCGATGTCGTTCTCGTAGCGATCGCCCACGGCCAGCAGCATTTCCTTGGTGTAGTACAGGTCGCCGCGTTTTTCGCCGTGGTATTCCAGCACTTGCGTCTCGACGATCGAATCGACCGGGCAGGACTCTTCGCAGAAACCGCAGAAGATGCACTTGGTCAGGTCGATGTCGTAGCGCGTCGTGCGGCGGGTGCCGTCTTCGCGCTGCGCCGATTCGATCGTGATGGCCATCGCCGGGCACACGGCTTCGCACAGCTTGCACGCGATGCAGCGCTCTTCCCCGTTGGGGTAGCGGCGCAGCGCATGCAGGCCGCGGAAGCGCGGCGAGATGGGGGTCTTTTCTTCCGGGTACTGAACCGTGATCTTGCGCGAGAACGCGTACTTGCCGGTCAGGGCCAGACCTTTAATCAGCTCGGACAGCATCAGGCTGCCGAGGATCTCTTTAACTCGTGTCATTTTGTGTGCTTCCTTACTTCCAGATGTTCCACGGCGTCTGCATCCAGCCAGCCACCAGCACCAGCCAGATCAGGGTCAGCGGAATGAACACTTTCCAGCCGAGACGCATGATCTGGTCATAGCGGTAGCGCGGGAACGTGCCGCGGACCCAGATGAACAGCGAGACGATCAGGAACATCTTCGCGAACAGCCAGAAGAAACCGCCGATGGCGCCGAATTCCAGGAACGAGAACGGTGCGGACCAGCCGCCCAGGAACATGATCGATGCCAGCGTGCCGACGAGGATCATGTTGGCGTATTCGGCCAGCATGAACATCGCGTACGACATGCCCGAGTATTCGACCATGTGGCCGGCCACGATTTCCGATTCGCCTTCCACCACGTCGAACGGGTGGCGGTTGCACTCGGCCAGGCCGGACGTGATGTAGATGATGAACAGCGGCAGCAACGGCAGCCAGTTCCACGACAGGAAGTTCGCGCCGTGGGCGGCGAACATGCCGCGCTCCTGGCTGGCGACGATGTCCGAGAAGTTCAGCGAGCCCGACACCATCAGCACGACGACCATCACGAAGCCCATCGGGATTTCGTACGAGATCATCTGCGCCGATGCGCGCATCGCGCCCATGAACGAGTACTTCGAGTTCGCGGACCAGCCGGCGATGATGATGCCGTACACCTCCATCGACGTGATGGCCAGCAGCAGCAGCAGGCCGGCATTCACGTTGGCGAGGGCCGCTTGCGGGCCGAACGGGATGACCGACCATGCGGCCAGCGCCGGCATGATGGTCATCAGCGGGCCGATGACGAACAGGCTCGTCGTGGCTTTCGCCGGGATCACGATTTCCTTCAGCAGCAGCTTCAGGGCGTCCGAGATCGGCTGCAGCAGGCCGGCGGGGCCGACGCGGTTCGGGCCGATACGGATGTGGATCCAGCCGATCAGCTTGCGCTCCCACAGCACGAGATAGGCCACGAGGCCCATCAGCGGCAGCAGGACGACGACGATTTTCAGCAGCGTCCACACGAGCGGCCACGCCGTCGTGCCGAGCAGGCTCGCGCCGCTGCTGTTCAGGTTGTTGATCATGTCAGGTACCGACATTTTGCTTGGGCTCCCCTGCTTTTATGCTTTAGCTACGTTGATCGGACCGAACATGTCGCCCAGTACCGAAGTCGATTCGTGGGCGGCCGCGACACGCACGACGTTCGCCGGCAGGCGCGCGTCGATATTGGCCGTCAGCACGACACTGCCCTGCCCTTGCGATACCGTGACCTGGTCGCCGGCGTTCACGCCCAGCTTTTCAGCCAGTGCCGCCGAGATGGTGGCCAGCGGCGCCTGGCCGTCGGCCGTGCGCAGCAGCGGTTCGGAACGGCGCGCGACGGCGTCGGCGAAGTGGATCGGCACGTCGGCCAGGCGCTCGAGCTGCTCGCCATTGCCGAAGAAGGCGCCCGTCGGGGCGATCCTGGCGACGTTGTTCAGCTTCGCGGACAGGTCCGTGTTGCCCTTACCGAGCGCTTCGTCGCGGATCGATTCCGAGTTCTCGTAATCGAAGCCTTGCAGGCCCAGCAGGTTGCCCAGCACGCGCAGCACTTTCCAGGCCGGACGGGTTTCGCCCAGCGGCTTGACGGTGCCGTTGAAGCTCTGTGCGCGGCCTTCGCAGTTGACGAACGTACCGGCGGTCTCGCTGAACGGCGAGATCGGCAGCAGCACGTCGGCGTACTCGGTGCCGTGCTTGAACGCGGACATCGCGACGACCATCTCGGCGCCCTTCAGCGCCTTGAGGGCTTGCGCCGGGTTGGCGGCATCCAGTTCCGGTTCCGCGTTCAGCAGCACGTAGGCTTTCTTCGGCTGCGCGAACAGGTTCGCGGCGTTCTTCGACGTGGCGTTGACCAGGTAACCGCCGACCGTGTTGGCGGCGTCGACGAAGTAACCGAACTTGGCGCCCGTCTCGGCGGCGATCCACTCGGCAACGGCGTGCAGCTTCGATGCCTGCGGGTGGTACATCGCGGCATTGCCCAGCAGGACAGCGCCCGGCAGGTCGGCAGCGTTCTCGACGACCAGCGTCGCAGCGACAGCCTTGGCGGCGTCGCCGGCGGTCACGCCCTCGAAACCCGCCGGCGCGGCGATGCCTTTTGCTGCAGCGACGGCGACGGCGATTTCCGTCAGCGCGGCCAGCCAGTCGCTCGGTGCGGCGACGATGCGGTTCGCGGTCGGGATCAGGTTGTCGTCGGCCGAGCCGTGGACGATAGCCAGCTTGGCGCCCGACTTGACGGCGGCGCGCAGGCGCGTCGCGGCCAGCGGGTGGTCTTTGCGCAGGAACGAGCCGACGACCAGCACGCGCGACAGCGTCGACAGTTCGGCGATCGGCATGCCCAGGTGCGGGACGACTTTACCGTCCAGCGCGAAGTCGGTCTGGCGCAGGCGGAAGTCGACGTTCTCGATGCCGAAGCCACGCATGGCTTTCTGCAGCAGGAACAGCTCTTCGACCGTCGAGTGCGCGGTGCCGATGGCGGCGATGCTATCGGCGCCGTGCTCGTGGCGGATGTTGCGCAGGCCGTGGGCGACGTATTCCAGCGCCGTCTGCCAGTCGGTCTCGATCCACTTGCCGTCCTGCTTGATCATCGGCTGCGTGAGGCGCGACGCGTTGTCGAGGGCTTCGTACGAGAAGCGGTCCTTGTCGGAGATCCAGCACTCGTTGATGTTCTCGTTTTCCAGCGGCAGCACGCGCATCACTTTACCGCCCTTGACCTGGACGATCAGGTTCGAGCCCAGCGAATCGTGCGGCGACACCGAACGGCGGCGCTGCAGTTCCCACGGACGTGCGGAATAACGGAACGGCTTGCTGGTCAGCGCGCCGACCGGGCACAGGTCGATCATGTTGCCCGACACTTCCGAGTCGACCGACTTGCCCACGAACGTCGTGATTTCCGAGTGCTCGCCGCGGCCCAGCATGCCGAACTCCATCACGCCGGCCACTTCCTGGCCGAAGCGCACGCAGCGGGTGCACTGGATGCAGCGGCTCATCTCTTCCATCGAGATCAGCGGGCCGGCTTCCTTCGGCGCCACGACGCGTTTTTCTTCCTGGTAGCGCGATTCGCCCTTGCCGTAGCCGACCGCGAGATCCTGCAGCTGGCATTCGCCGCCCTGGTCGCAGATCGGGCAATCCAGCGGGTGGTTAATCAGCAGGAATTCCATGACGGATTTCTGCGCCTGCACGGCCTTGTCGCTGTGCGTGCGCACGATCATGCCCGGGGACACCGGGGTGGCGCAGGCAGGCAGCGGCTTCGGCGCTTTTTCCACTTCCACGAGGCACATGCGGCAGTTCGCCGCGATGGACAGCTTCTTGTGGTAGCAGAAGTGCGGGATGTAGCTTCCCAGTTTGTTTGCGGCGTCCATCACCATCGAACCCGGTGGGACTTCGACTTTCTTGCCGTCTAATTCGATTTCAACCATTTGATCGTTACCTGACCTGGTTTAGAGGTAAGTCGGCACCAGGCAGTGCTTGTGCTCGACGTGATATTCAAATTCTTCGCGGAAGTTCTTGATCATGGCGCGAACCGGCATCGCGGCGGCATCGCCCAGTGCGCAAATGGTGCGGCCCTGGATGTTGTCGGCGATCGAGTTCAGCATGTCCATGTCTTCCGGACGACCCTGGCCATGTTCGATGCGGTGGACCATGCGGTACATCCAGCCCGTACCTTCACGGCACGGCGTGCACTGGCCGCACGATTCCTCGTAGTAGAAGTAGGACAGGCGCAGCAGCGACTTGACCATGCAGCGGGTCTCGTCCATGACGATCACCGCACCCGAACCCAGCATCGAACCGGCCTTGGCGATCGAGTCGTAGTCCAGGTCGGTCTGCATCATGACGTCGCCGCGCACGACCGGTGCCGACGAACCGCCCGGAATGACGGCCTTGATCTTCTTGCCACCACGCATGCCGCCGGCCAGCTCCATCAGCTTGGCGAACGGCGTGCCCAGCGGGACTTCGTAGTTGCCCGGACGCTCGACGTCGCCGGAGATCGAGAAGATCTTCGTGCCGCCGTTGTTCGGCTTGCCCAGCCCCATGTACTCGGCGGCGCCCATGTTCAGGATGAACGGGACGGCTGCGAACGTTTCCGTGTTGTTGATCGTGGTCGGCTTGCCGTACAGGCCGAACGAGGCCGGGAACGGCGGCTTGAAGCGCGGCTGGCCCTTCTTGCCTTCCAGCGATTCCAGCAGCGCGGTTTCTTCGCCGCAGATGTAGGCGCCGTAGCCGTGGTGCGCGTGCAGCTGGAACGAGAACTCCGAACCCATGATCTTGTCGCCCAGGAAGCCGGCGGCGCGCGCCTCTTCCAGCGCCTCTTCGAAGCGCAGGTATTCCTGGAAGATCTCGCCGTGGATGTAGTTGTAGCCCACGGTGATGCCCATCGCGTACGCACCGATGGCCATGCCTTCGATCAGCGCGTGCGGGTTGTAGCGGATGATGTCGCGGTCCTTGAACGTGCCCGGTTCGCCTTCGTCGGTGTTGCAGACGAGGTATTTCTGGCCCGGGAACTGGCGCGGCATGAAGCTCCACTTCAGGCCGGTCGGGAAGCCCGCGCCGCCGCGGCCGCGCAGGCCGGACGTCTTCAGGTCGGCGATGATCGCCTCGGGCGTGATCTTCTCTTCCAGGATGCGGCGCAGCGCGGAATAGCCGCCGCGCTTGACGTAGTCTTCCAGGTGCCAGTTGTCGCCGTTCAGATCCTTCAGGATCAGCGGATTGATGTGGCGGTCGTGCAGGCTGGTCATTTGTTCAGTTCCTCCAGCAGGGCGTCGATCTTCTCGTCCGACATGAACGAGCACATGCGGTGGTTATTCACCAGCATGACCGGCGCATCGCCGCAGGCGCCCATGCACTCGCCTTCCAGCAGGGTGAACTGGCCGTCTTCGGTCGTGTCGCGGAAATTGATGCCCAGGGCATCCTTGATGCGCTGGGCGGCACGCTCGCCGCCCGACAACGCGCACGGCAGGTTGGTGCACACGGTGATCTTGTGCTTGCCGACCGGCTTGATGTTGTACATGTTGTAGAAGGTGGCCACTTCCTGGACGGCGATGGCGGGCATGCCGATGTAGTCGGCCACTTCCTGCATCGTTTCCGGCGACAGCCAGCCCTTTTCGACCTGCGCGTGGGCCAGCGCGGCCATCACGGCCGACTGGCGCTGGTCGGCCGGATACTTGGCCAACTCGCGGTCGATTTTTTTCAAGCACTGCTCAGATAACATAATCTTTTCTACCCTTCTTATCGGTCGATCGAGCCGAACACGATGTCCTGCGTACCGATGATGGTGACGGCGTCGGCGATCATGTGACCGCGCGCCATTTCATCGAGCGATTGCAGGTGGACATAGTCCGGGGTGCGGATCTTCAGGCGGTACGGCTTGTTGGCGCCGTCCGAGACGATATAAATGCCGAACTCGCCCTTCGGATGTTCGATGGCCGCGTAGGCTTCGCCCGGCGGGACGTGGAAGCCTTCGGTGAACAGCTTGAAGTGGTGGATCAGCGATTCCATGTTGGTCTTCATGTCCACGCGCGATGGCGGGGCGACCTTGTGGTTGTTCGTCATGACCGGGCCCGGGTTGGCGCGCAGCCAGGCGATGCATTGCTTGATGATGCGGTTCGACTGGCGCAGTTCCTCGATGCGCACGAGGTAACGGTCGTACGAGTCGCCGTTGGTGCCGACCGGGACGTCGAATTCGACCTTGTCGTACGCGGCGTATGGCTGCACCTTGCGCAGGTCCCAGGCGATGCCCGAGCCGCGCAGCATCGGGCCCGAGAAGCCCATGCCCATCGCGTCTTCCGGCGTCACGACGCCGATGCCGACGGTACGCTGTTTCCAGATACGGTTGTCGGTCAGCAGGGTCTCGTATTCGTCGACATAGCCGTCGAAGCGCTTCGTGAACGAGTCGATGAAGTCCAGTACGGAGCCCTGGCGGGTCTCGTTCAGTTCGTCGATGGCCTTCTTGCTGCGCAGCGGCGATTCGCGGTGGCGCGGCATCACGTCCGGCAGGTCGCGGTACACGCCGCCCGGGCGGTAGTAGGCCGCGTGCATGCGCGCGCCCGACACGGCTTCGTACACGTCGAACAGGTCTTCGCGGTCGCGGAACGCGTACAGGAACGGGCCCATCGCACCGATGTCGAGCGCGTGCGCGCCCAGCCACATCAGGTGGTTCAGGATACGGGTGATCTCGTCGAACATCGTGCGGATGTACTGCGCACGGATCGGCACTTCGATGCCCAGCAGCTTCTCGATGGCCAGCACGTAGCCGTGCTCGTTGCACATCATCGAGACGTAGTCGAGGCGGTCCATGTACGGCACGGACTGCAGGTAGGTGCGGGTCTCGGCCAGCTTCTCGGTGCCGCGGTGCAGCAGGCCGATGTGGGGGTCGGCACGCTGGATGACCTCGCCGTCCAGTTCCAGCACGAGACGCAGCACGCCGTGCGCTGCCGGGTGCTGCGGACCAAAGTTCAGGGTGTAATTCTTAAGCTCAGCCATTATTTCATCCCGTAGGTTTCTTCGCGGATCACGCGCGGAATGTTTTCGCGCGGCTCGATCGTCACGGGTTGGTAGATCACGCGTTTCTGCTCGGGGTCGTAACGCATCTCGACATAGCCCGAGATCGGGAAGTCCTTGCGGAACGGGTGGCCGATGAAGCCGTAGTCGGTGAGGATGCGGCGCAGGTCACCGTGGCCCTCGAACAGGATGCCGAACAGGTCGAACGCTTCACGCTCGAACCAGTTGGCGTTGCGCCAGACGCTCGTGACGGAGTCGACCAGCGGCATGTCGTCGTCCGGGCAGAACACGCGGACGCGCACACGCCAGTTGTGCTCGATCGACAGCAGGTGCGACACGACGGCGAAACGCAAACCGTCCCACGTGCCTTCGCCGTAGGACGAGTAGTCGACGCCGCACAGGTCGACGAGTTCCTGGAAACGCAGCGCGGGATCGTCGCGCAGCTTTTGCATGGAGGCCAGGTAGTCACTGGCCTTCACCACTACCGTTACTTCGCCCAGCGCCACGGTAATGGCAGCGCCCTCGCCCAGAGCATTCTTCAGGGCGAGTTCGAGGGCTTCGATTTTTGTCGTCATGGTTGAAACCGGCTTGGATTATCGCGCGATGGTATTGGTGCGCTGGATCTTATTCTGGAGCTGGATGATGCCGTACAACAGGGCCTCGGCGGTCGGCGGGCAGCCCGGGACGTAGACGTCGACCGGCACGATGCGGTCGCAGCCGCGCACGACGGAGTACGAGTAGTGGTAGTAGCCGCCGCCGTTGGCGCACGAACCCATCGAGATGACCCAGCGCGGCTCGGCCATCTGGTCGTACACCTTGCGCAGCGCAGGTGCCATCTTGTTGCACAGGGTACCGGCCACGATCATCACGTCGGACTGGCGCGGCGACGGGCGGAACACAACGCCGAAACGGTCGAGGTCATAGCGCGCGGCACCCGCGTGCATCATCTCGACCGCACAGCATGCCAGGCCGAACGTCATGGGCCACATCGACCCGGTACGCGCCCAGTTGATCAGTTTGTCGGCTGTGGTAGTGACAAAACCTTCGTTTAAAACGCCTTCAATAGCCATGGCTTATTCCCAATCAAGGGCACCTTTCTTCCAGATGTACCAGAAGCCGACGATGAATTCGACGATGAACACCATCATCGTCAGGAATCCAGGCAGGCCCAGGTCGCGCATCGAAACGCCCCAAGGGAAGAAGAATGCCGTTTCCAGATCAAACAAAATAAACAGGATCGCGACCAGGTAGTACCGGACGTCGAACTTCATGCGCGCGTCTTCGAAGGCTTCGAAGCCGCATTCATACGGAGAGAGCTTGGCGGGGTCGGGGCGATGCGGACCGACGACACGGCCCAGCACCTGCGATGCGACGCCGACGACGGTGCCGATCACGATGAAGAGTAAGACGGGGAAGTAGTTCTCGAGGTTCACGATGAAGCCTTAGTTGAACGATCGGTTGAAAAAACACTGCAGGGGCTGCAGTACCGCATCGCGCAATCCTGGCTATTGGCCTACACCAGGATCGTACGACTGGAGACTCTCAATCACCTGTTCCGCGTTGCCGATCCCGACCTTCGAGGCTCGCCGCACGTTCGTACGACCGGGCTTCTCGGGCCAGAAGCGCCGCCGCAGGGGACGGTTCTTCAAAGCCTCCGACAGATCCTCGTAAAAAAGCCAGCTAGTGCTAACGAGCGGAAGCTCATGCGCCCTAGCTGGCTTCTTGTATCTTGGTGCCGACGGCGAGACTCGAACTCGCACAGCTTGCGCCACTACCCCCTCAAGATAGCGTGTCTACCAATTTCACCACGTCGGCTGGAGACCAGTATTCTACTCTGACTTAGCAGCATTTTTCAATGCTCAAATTGCGCTAAACCAAGAAAAAATACTCTTTTTCTCAACTTTATAAAACTTGTGTTTACGGCGGACCGAGTCGAGAGTCCGGTCGCCGGCGCTGGCGGACCGAAGCCCGCAGAATGTTACACCACCCTGCTCGCGCTTGCAGGAAGTGGCCGCGCCGCAAAATTACTTGGCAGGCGCGGGTGCCGGAGCAGCCGGTGCGGCTGCCGGCGCAGGCGCCGGCACGTCCTGCGTGGCCGACGGTGCAGGCGCAGCAGGTGCCGGAGCCGGTGCGGTCGTCGGGACGGCATCGCCTGCGCCGGCGGGAACCTTGGCGGCCGGGACCGTCACGCGTTCCATCACGCCGCCGCCGACACTCGCGTGCGGACGGTTGGTGCCGAAGTACGCGAGACCCAGCGTCGACGCGAAGAAGATCGCGGCGGCGACGGCCGTCGATTTCGACAGGAAGTTCGACGAACCGCTGGCGCCGAACAGGCTGCCGGACGCGCCGGAACCGAAGGCGGCGCCCATGTCCGCGCCCTTGCCGTGCTGGACGAGCACGAGACCGATGATGGCCAGTGCGGAGATGACCTGTACGACGACGATCAGATTGAACAACACGTTCATTGTTTATTCCATTCCAAGGTTGACTACGTTTGCAAAAAACTTTGCTCTACGTCGTCCCCGCGAAAGCGGGGCCCCATACTGAGCCGACCACATTGGCTCAGCATGGATTCCCGCCTGCGCGGGAATGACGGTGTTTCATCGCCCGGACTGGAATACCAACCCAAGCATCATTCAGGCGGCGTGTATGATGGCAAGAAAATCTTCCGCCCTCAAGGCCGCGCCTCCGATCAGCCCGCCATCGATATCCGGCTGGGCCAGCAGTTCCTTCGCATTCTCCGGCTTCATGCTGCCGCCATACAGAATCGGTACGACTTCCGCCGCTTCCGCGTTGCGCGCCTTCAGTTGCGCGCGCAATTGCGCATGCACTTCCTGCGCCATCGCCGGCGTCGCGTTCCTGCCAGTGCCGATGGCCCACACGGGCTCATAGGCCACGACGATCTTCGCCACCGATGCCGCGTCGAGCGCTTCCAGCACCGCGTCGAGCTGGGCGGCGACTACCTGCGCCGTCTCGCCCGCCTCGCGCTGCTCCAGCGTTTCGCCGACGCACACGATCGGGGTCATCCCTTCGGCCAGTACCGCCTGCGCCTTTTTTGCCACCAGCGCGCTGTCTTCGCGGTGGTAGGCGCGGCGCTCGGAATGGCCGACGATCACGTAGCGGCAACCGAACTCGGTCAGCATCTTCGCGCACACTTCGCCAGTGTACGCGCCGGACGCGTGCATCGACACGTCCTGCGCACCCCAGGCGACCGGCGTACCGGTCAGCACGTCTTCGCACTGCTGCAGATACGGCGTGGGCACGCAAACCGCGCACAAGGCGGACGAACCGCGGCGCGCATTGTCGAGGCCGGCGACGATCCCCTTCAGCAAAGCTTCATTGGCCGCGCGGCTGCCATTCATCTTCCAGTTGCCTACGATGAGCTTGGCACGCATTACAACCTCACGGTCAAATAACCCGTTATTGTAACGGGCGTTGAAAAACCGGTCAAACCGGGCCTGGCACGGTTGTTCAGTCGCTTATTCATTGTATTTTTCATTGTCTTGTTCAGTGCCCGGCGACACGCAGCATGATCTTGCCCACGTGCGCGCTGCTTTCCATCAGCGTGTGCGCGGCGGCGGCTTCTTCGAGCGGGAACGTCTTGTAGATGACGGGTTTTATTCGGCCAGCTGCCAGCAGCGGCCACACGCGCTCGCGCAACTCGCGCGCGATCTGTGCCTTGAACGCCACCGGGCGCGGACGCAAGGTGGAACCCGTGATCGTCAGGCGGCGGCGCAGCACCTGGCCCAGGTCGACGTTCGCCTTCGCCCCGCCCAGCAGGGCGATGATGACGATGCGGCCGTCGTCCGCGAGGCATGACACCTCGCGCGCCACATAGTCGCCGCCGACCATGTCGAGCACGACGTCGACGCCCTTCCCGCCCGTCAGTTCCTTGACGATGGGCGCGAAGTCCTCGGTCTTGTAGTTGATCGCCCGCTCGGCGCCCAGGTCTTCGCACGCGCGGCATTTGTCGGCGCTGCCGGCCGTCGCGAACACGCGGCGGCCCAGCGCCTTCGCCAGCTGGATCGCCGTGGTACCGATACCGGAGCTGCCGCCCTGCACGAGCAGCGTCTCGCCTTCGCCCAGCGCGCCGCGCTGGAACACGTTGCTCCACACGGTGAAGAAGGTTTCCGGCAGCGCGGCCGCCTCGAGCGCCGTCAAGCCTTGCGGCACCGGCAGGCATTGCGCGAGCGGCGCCGCGCAGTACTCGGCATAGCCGCCGCCCTGCACGAGGGCGCAGACGAGGTCGCCTTTCCTGAATCCGCTGTCGCCGAGGTCGCCGTCGACGATCTCGCCGGCCACTTCGAGGCCCGGCAGGTCGGACGCGCCGGGCGGGACGGGATACTGGCCCAGCCGCTGGAACACGTCAGGCCGGTTGACGCCGGCCGCGTGGACGCGGATGAGGATTTCGCCCGGCTTCAGCTCGGGCATGGGGCGCTCGCAAGGCTGAAGCACCTCGGGCCCACCGGGTTGGACAATTTCGATAGCACGCATGGCATACCCTAGTTAAATGATGAGCAATGTTACCCCATTGGCCCTGATCACCCAAGCATGCCGCGCCAGAAAATGGCTGCTATCGCTAACAATGAGCAAGAAAATGCTCATTTAATGACAAAATGTAGTAAATTTACTGCATAGCTCACAGATCGTGTAGTAGCCGGCCGGACGTACGAAACGACACCGCCAGCCTCGAAGGGCTGGCGGTGTCGGGAACGTCATGGGTGCGATACAGAACGGCCGGGCAGCATGCGAGCTCACCGGCGACGCCAGTGCACGCGGCCTGCCCGCCGCGTCCGGGTCACATCACTTCTTGTCGTTCTTGTGGCTCTGCGAGCCGGCCTTGGCGTGCTGCTCCGGCGTGCCGCCGCGGGTGCTGTTGCCGCTTTGCTGGCTGCCGCCACCGCCCTGGTTCTGCTGGCTGCCGCCGTCGTTCTTGTGGCTCATCGAGCCGGCACGGCGTGCCTCTTCCGACGTGAACTCGTGGGCGTTGCCCGAGGCGTGCGCAGCCTTGCCGCCTTCCGAGGCGATTTCACGCTGCTTCTGCGGGTCCATCGATGCGAAACCGCGGTTGCTGGTGTCGCCGCTCTGGTTGTTGCCCTTGTTGCCGCCTTGATTGTTGCCTTGGTTTGCCATGATTGCCTCCAATGGTTGAGTTGTCGTAAAGCTCATGAAAACTGCTTCAGAGGTCCTCATCGTAGCCCCGAGAAGGCGAGCGGAACACCAAGGTTTGGCCATGCGCGCGTAGGACGATGCCTCATACCCGGGTCGGCATCGTCCTTACATTTGAGGGCAACAGAAAGTTCAGGAACCGCCGTTGCCCGTGTGCGATTGCGTCGGCAGCGGCGTGCCCGGTTTCCAGTTGCGCGACATCGATTGCGCTTCGTCGATCTGTTCCTGGCTCATTTGCTTGACGAGCGAAGCGCGCTGCTCGATGGCATTGCGGTGGCCGTTGGCGGCCGCCAGGTTGCACAGCATGTAGGCGATGACGAGGTCCTGCGGCATGCCCGCCACGTGGTAGCGGTACATCAGGGCGAGCGCGTGCTGGGCATCCGGATGGCCCTGCTCGGCGGCCTTGCGGAACCACTGCACGGCCAGTTTCTGGTCCTGGGGCACGGCATTGCCCGTGTAGTACATGGCGCCGATCACGTATTGCGCGTCGGCCTTGCCCTGCACGGCCGCCTTGTAGTGCCAGGCGAACGCCTGCTTGTAGTCGCGCGGCACGCCGCGGCCCATGTAGTACATCAGGCCCAGCAAATGCTCCGCGTCCGCGTTGCCAGCCTTGGCAAGCGGCGTGATTTCCTTCAGGGCCAGCGCATAGTTGCGGGCATTGTAGGCATTGGCGCCCTCCGCGAGGCCCGCCATCGCACTACCGTGCAGGCCCAGCGCGAACAGGATCGCAACGGTCAGTTTTCTCATCGTCTCGTTCGGATTCGTGAGGCCTCGCCTCTTTGTTCTTTTGTTTCGAGATAAATCTTCTTTTACTTCCAGCTCACTTTCCCCAGCCCGTCGACCGCGACCTTGCGGTTCTGGGGCTTCCCGTACACCGTGACGGAACCCATGCCGGACAAATTCAGGTTCGCGTTCTGGCGCGCCGTCACGCGCGCGTTGCCGAGGCCGGACAGGTCGATGTCGACGGAGTCCGCGTTACACTGCTGCGCGTCGAGGTTGCCCAGACCGCCCAGGTCGGCCTTCAGCCATTTCGCGCGTCCTGCCAGCGAGATGTAGCCCGCACCCTGCAGGTTCAGTTCGACGCCCTCCCCGTTCAGGCCCTGCATCTCCATGCTGCCGATGCCGCCCAGGCTGGCCCGCACGAGGCGGTAGCTGCCCGCGATCTTCATCGAGCCGGCGCCGTCCAGGGTCAGTTCCAGCTCGTCGCCGGAAAAGCCGGAAATATCCGTCGTCCCGAGGCTTTCGGACGTCACCGCCCGTAGGGCCGGCAACACCAGTTCCGCATGGAGCGAGCCGGTGCGTACGTGGCCGCGGATGTCCGTATCGATGTTCAGCGTATCGCCGTTCTGCGACGTCATCGTGCGCTCCAGGTAGCGCGATTCGCCCTTGAGCGTCAGGGCCGGCGTGGCACCCTGGCGGATCTTCAGGTCGACGGCGCCGTCGACCTTGACCCGTACGACGCGGGCATCGACGGGCCGCGTTTCGGTCGCGAGGTCCGGGGCGGCATGCGCGAGCCCAAGGACGAACAACTGCGCGACACACAGGGCGGCACCGACGGGGGCGAGCGAGAAAATCCTGTTCATCCGATTCTCCGAATTCCTGTTTTTGTTTTGTAAGGGTTGGTGTTTATGGAAAACAGGATAAACGGACGGCCCCGCCCGGCCCAGCGAATTGCGACGAACTGCAAAAATGACCACCTGAGCGACACCGGGGGCGGGCTGGCATGCATGGGCGAGCCGGTCATTATCGCGCGCCGGGCCGCCTTCAAATGTCACCGTTTGTCACCGTTTGTCATCGATGTATGTATCAACATTTCATGCCGGCCCTGCATTTGTTGCGTTAAGATAAATTCGATGCCCTGCCCCATAACTTCATAAAAGGTGATCAATGCGCCTGCGCTACCTGCCCGCCCTGCTGGCCGGCGTGTCGCTCTCGCTGACCGCGGCTGCCGCGACCAGCGACCAGTGGACCCTGCCGGTCAACGTCAAGAAGCTCGACAACGGCCTGACGGTCGTCGTCTCCGAAGACCATAGTTCGCCGACCGTCGGCGTGTCCGTCGTGTACCACGTCGGCATGCGCCTGGAGCCGCGCAACCGCACCGGCTTCGCCCACCTGTTCGAGCACCTGATGTTCCAGGGCACGCCGAATGCGCCGAAGGGCGTGTTCGACCGCGCCATCACGGGCGGCGGCGGCAACAACAACGGCTCCACGCGTCCCGACTTCACGAACTACATCGAGACGGCGCCCGTGTCGTCGCTCGAGCCGATCCTGTGGCTCGAGGCGGACCGCATGAAGACCCTCGACTTCAACCCGGCCACCCTGAAGAACCAGCAGGACGTGGTCAAGGAAGAGATCCGCGTGAACGTCAAGAACAAGCCGTACGGCGGCTTCTTCTGGCTCGACATCAGCCAGCTCGCGTTCCAGAAATGGGAGAACAACCACGACGGCTACGGCAGCTTCGAAGACCTCGAAGGCGCGAACCTCGACGACGTGCGCGCCTTCCACCGCGACTACTACGGCCCGAACAACGCCGTGCTGGCGATCGCCGGCGACGTCACGCCCGCGCAGGCCTTCGCGCTCGCGCAGAAGTACTTCGGCGGCATCGCGGCCCGCCCCGTGCCGAAAGGCTCCGACTTCACGGAAGGCCTGAACACACAGGAAAAACGCATCGAGCAAAGCGACGCGCTGGCGCAGGTGCCGGCCGTCGCCGTCGGCTGGAAAGTGCCGCCGCAGGGCAGCGCGGACCAGGCGCCGATGGCCGTGCTGTCCGAACTGCTGGCGGGCGGCGACGCGTCGCTGTTCTACCTGAATCTCGTCAAGGGCCGCGAGATCGCGCTGAACGTCCAGGGCGGCTTCGGCCTCACCGGTCCGTTCGAATACGGCGGCCCCACCCTGTTCACCGTGTTCGGCCTGTACAAGCCGAACAGCAGCGCCGACGCGATGCTGGCCGCGATGGACGCGCAGATCGCGAAAGTGGTCAAGGACGGCGTCGACGCCGCCACGCTGAAGCGCGTGAAGACCCGCATGCTCGCGGACTGGAACAACGACCTGGAAAACATCCTGTCGCGCGCCGACACGCTCGCCAAGCTGCAGACGCTGTGGGGCGACGCCAACGTCGTCAACAAGGTGCCCGGCTGGATCGAGGGCGTGACGTCCGCCGACCTGCAGCGCGTGGCCGCCACGTATTTGACGAAGGCGAACCGCACCGTCATCGACCGCAAACCGGCAGTCAAGAAATGAGGAGCGCCCCGATGAAACAACTGATGCTGACGATGATCGTGGGTGCCTTGTTCGCCCACTCGGCCCAGGCCGCGGACGTGCCGAAAGAAACGATGCCGGCCGCGATGCCGGCCTACGCAAAAGACAAACCGCTGCCCGTGCCGCACATCGGCAAGAAGACCTTGTCGAATGGCCTGCAGGTGTGGATCGTGCCGCGCACCGGCATCCCGCGCGTGGACATGGTGCTGGCCGTGCGCGACGCGGGCTTCGCCGCCGACGATGCGAAACACCCGGGCTTCGCCGAACTGCTGGCCGGCCTGCTGAATGAAGGCACGGCTAAACGCGACTCGCGCGCGATCGCGGAAGCGGCCCAGGGCATGGGCGGCTCCGTGGC
>NZ_JBKYMO010000015.1:0-36866 GCF_047302915.1 Massilia sp. CT11-108
ACGGGCGTCAAGATGCAGCTCGTGCTGCGCAGCGAGGACCCGGTCGCGCTGACGGCCGCAGCCCGCCGCGCCGAGCGCGAACTGCGCACGCTGCACGGCGTCGGCAACGTCAGTTCCAGCGCGTCGCTCGTGCGCCCGGAAATCATCGTGCGCCCCGATTTTGCGCGCGCCGCGGACCTGGGCGTGACGGCCGCCAGCATCGGCGAGACCGTGCGCGTAGCCACCGCCGGCGACTACGACCAGGTGCTGTCGAAGATGAACGTGTCGGAGCGCCAGGTACCCATCCGCGTGAAACTGCCGGACACGGTGCGCGCGGACCTGGACGCCATCGGCCGCCTGACGGTGCCCGGCAAGAACGGCCCGGTGCTGCTGGCGAACGTGGCGACCATCACGATGGAAAGCGGCCCGGCGCAGATCGACCGCCTGAACCGCAGCCGCAACGTGACGCTGGAAGTGGAGCTGAACGGCCGCTCGCTGGGCGAGGTGAATGCCGAGGCACGTGCCCTGCCCGCGCTGAAGGACCTGCCGCCGAACGTGTCGATCGCGGAACTGGGCGACGCGCAGGAGATGCAGAACCTGTTCGCCAGCTTCGGCCTCGCGATGCTGATCGGCGTGCTGTGCATCTACGGCGTGCTGGTGCTGCTGTTCACGGACTTCCTGCAGCCGGTGACGATTCTTGCGGCGCTGCCGCTGTCGATCGGCGGCGCGTTCGTCGCGCTGCTGCTCACGCGTAACGCGCTGTCGATGCCGACGATGATCGGCCTGATCATGCTGATGGGGATCGTGACGAAGAACTCGATCCTGCTCGTCGACTACGCGATCCTCGCGCGCAAGGCCGGCATGAACCGCTTCGACGCGCTCGTCGACGCCTGCCACAAGCGAAGCCGCCCGATCGTCATGACGACGATCGCGATGGGCGCCGGCATGCTGCCGCTGGCGCTGGGCCTGTCGGGCGACCCGAGCTTCCGCTCGCCGATGGCGGTCGCGGTGATCGGCGGCCTGATCACGTCGACCTTGCTGAGCCTGCTGGTGGTGCCGGCCGTGTTCACGTACGTCGACGACATCGAGCACTGGTTCGGACGCCTGGCGCAGCGGCTGCGGCGGCATCCGCATCCGCCGGTGCCGAGCCGGGAAACCGTGGTGAAATGAACGCAGGCAAGGTGGCGCCGCAGGCGGTGCCATCGGTCTAGGCTTGCGCGATGAAGATCCCAACCCTGCTGGGTGGTGCCCTGCTGCTGTGCACTGCCGCCCACGCCGCACCGTCGGCGTGGGACTTCGAATACCGCGGCTTCTACGACCTCCACGATTCCGGCGTGCTGCGCACCGACGTGGCCGTCACGGGCAGGATCGTCGGCGAGGACGCCGACGGGGACGGCGTCATCCATGAATCCGAGCTGGATTCGCTGTGGATGAACATGCGGCTGTGGTCCGGCGACTTCGCCGGATGCGGCGGGGGGACCGTCGACCATGACTGCCAGCTCGACGTCTTCTCCTTCCGCCCCGGCAGCGCTGCCCTCGACATCACCGCGACCTGGCGCGACAACTACGCGACGCAGCTGGAATATCACACGGAAGAGTTCGTGAGCGGCGACCGGTACGTGGCCAGGTCGAGTTACGGACACGATTACCCGGTGGACGACTATTACTTTTTCGGCGCGGGGACGACGCTGACCATCACGCCGGTGTCGCCCGTGCCGGAGCCGGGGGCGTGGATGATGCTGGGGGGTGGGCTATTGGCACTTGCGGCCGTCTTCCGTCGTTCCCGCGGAGGCGGGAACCCATACTGGGCTTGATAGGACACTCAGCATGGATTCCCGCTTGCGCGGGAACGACGGCGTAATTGCACGGGAACGACGGCGTAATTAATAGTCGCGGTTGCGGCCTCCCAGCAGCTTGGCCAGCACGAAGCCGGCGGCCGCGGCGATGGCGATGGCGGTGCCCGGTTTCTGGCGCACGTACTCGAAGCTGGCTTCCTTCCACTGGCCATAGGCGTCGGTCAGCTGTTGCTGGCGCTGGCCCAGGTTCAGCGAGGCACCGCTCAGCACGCCCTGCAGCTTGTCGACGCCGGCGTGGGCGCTGGAGGCCAGGCGGTCGACGACCGGCTGCACGCTGTTGACGGCCTTGTCGACCATCGGCTTGGCGGCGTCGGCGGCCTTGTCGATCGAATCGTGCAGGCCTTGCGCGCGGGCATTCACTTGCGCACCCAGGTCCTTCGAATCGCCACCCATGCCCGAGCCGGTGGCGGCGCCGGCGCTCTGGCTGTTCTGGCTGCCGCTGCTGCTCGAACCCAGCGCGCTGCCGCCGATGCTCGAGTTCGTGCCGCTGGCGCTGGAGCCAGAGGCGCTCATCGAACCCATGGAACCCGGACCCGACGACGATGCGCTGCCGGCATTGCTGGTGCCGCCCATGGCGCCGGTGCTGGACGCGGTGGCGCCGCCGGTGCTGCTGCCGGTTGTCGAGCTCTGCTGGTCCTTGCCCTGGTTCTGCTGGCTGCTCTTGTTCAGGCTGCCCGAACCGGCCGTGCTGCCCATATTGCCCGAGCTGCTGGCGTTCGGCAGGTTGCTGTCCTTGCCCTGGTTGCCCGAACCCAGGTTGCTGCCTTTTGCTTCGCTCGACTTCTGATTATCCATGATGAATTCCTCTTGTAAGATTTTGACCAATGCGGAGATAACCGATCTTCTTGACCGTGCATCCGTTCAAAAGTTCGACCGATAGGCGGTCCTTCACGTCGCGCCCAAGCGCGATGTCGGAGCGACACCGACGCAATGCGGTGTCTCAATAAAAAAAATATAACTTTTAGTCGATCCGGACTGTGCGCTATATAACAAAGCGCAGGACGGAAGAGCGCGGAACACTCAGGGCGCGGACGCGCGGGCGTTCGCGACCAGGTCGCGCGCACCGGCAAAGACTTGCGGATAATCACCGGCGCATTGCGCGCGCTCGGCGGCGATGCGCTGGCGGTTGGCGGCCAGCGTGTCCGCGCCGAGGCGGAAGCCGAACGCCGTTTCGCCGCCGAGGATGCGCTGCAGGATGCGCTCGCCCAGCGTCGACTTGAAGTGGCCGGCTTCCCAGTACCAGCGCGTCGCCGTATGCGTGTCGCCGGGGGCCGGGACGCGTTCGCAACGCATGCCGCCATAGCCGCTGAAGTCCCACACGTTGATGCGGGCATTCGGATAGCGGGCGCGCACGACGTCCGCCTCGCGCACCAGCAGCTGCTTCCAGTCGTCCATGGTGGATTGCAGGCCGGCTTCCTCGAACATGGCCATCAGCTGCGCGTGGTACGGGTAGATCACCAGGTGTACCTCGGTGCGGTCGCGCGCCATCGTGTCCAGCAGCGTGCGCAGGCGGTCGATGCTTTCCGAACGGTTCGTGCCGGCAACGAACAGATTGTGCGGCTTGCGCACGAGGTTCTTCGCGTTGTCCCCGGCCTTTTGCTGGAAGATCGCGTAATAGCCCTCCTGGCGCGCGAACTGGTTGTAGTTGCGCAGCGGGGTCTGGCCGCGCCCCGTCATGGTCTCCGGATCCGCCGCCTTTTGCAGGCGCACGGTGCGCAGCGCGTCGGACACGGACTTGATCGAGAACAGCGTATCGAACCGCCATTGCCACGGCAACGGTCCGGTGGACGCGGGCGGCGCCGGGGCTTCGTCCGGCTTGACGAGGAAATCCAGGAACTCGACGCCGATCACGGCCATCGCGGCCGGCGCCGCGCTCTCGCGGAACTGCGCATACATGCGTTCGGACGTGGTCAGGCTCGTGCCCGACAGCCCCATGTTATAGGCGGTGCGGCCATGCGCGCTCACCTGCGGGCTCTCCGGATCGAGGCCGACTTCGACGCGCGAATTCCCCAGCAGGATCAGGTCGGGCCGCACGGCCGTGGCCTGGGCCAGCTTGATCTGCTCGCGGTACTGCTCCGGCAGCGGCTTCACGTGGTTCAGTGCCGGACTGTCGACGAACCCGTACAGGTGGTATGGGTCGATGACGGCCACGAAGCCCGTGACCAGCAGCACGCCGGCGCCGACGACCGCCGCGCACCACGCGGTAAAGCGTTTATAAGACGCCTGGGGTTGCGCCGGGGCGACCGTCGGCGCGTCCGAGCCCGCCAGCACCGGCGCGTCATCGTCGTAACGTTGGATCTGTTCCATCGGGCTCCCCGGACTTAGAACTGGAAATACAGGAATTCGGCGGGACGGCTGAGCGACAGCAGGCTCCCGAGCAGGATCGCCCCGATGTAGAAGCTCCAGCGCCGCGACGGCTGCCAGAGCTGCCAGCGGGCGGCCAGGCGCGGGCCGGCCATCGTGCCGAGCGCCGCTTCGTAGCGGCCCATGATCTGCTGGGTATTGGGCAGGCAGAACGCGATGAAGCCGCCGATGACGACCCATTGCCACGTCTCGAGGAAGCGCGACCCGCCGCCCAGGTAGAACGTCACGCCCCATTGCTCGAGCAGCGTCTTCAGCGGTCCGATCTGCAGGCCGATCGACGCCGGCAGGCCGATGCCGTCCAGGCCGGCCATGCCGTGCAGGATCGTCATCGCCTTGTCGAAGCTGGTGGCGCGGAAGAACACCCACGCCACGCACACGGCCGCGAACGTCAGCGCCCGGCTGAACACGGCCCAGGCGCGGCCGCGCGCCAGTCGCAGCCTGTCGGCCACCGCATTCCAGCCGTGGTTGATCACGAGATAGATGCCGTGCAGCGCGCCCCAGATGACGAAGTTCATGCCGGCGCCATGCCACAGGCCGCCCAGCAGCATCGTCGCCAGCAGGTTGACGTAGCGACGCACGGGGCCCTTGCGGTTGCCGCCCAGCGGCACGTACAGGTAGTCGCGCAGGAAGCGCGACAGGGTCATGTGCCAGCGGCGCCAGAAATCGACGATGTTGGCGGCTTTATAGGGCGAATCGAAGTTCAGCGGCAGGCGGATGCCGAACATCAGCGAGATGCCGATCGCCATGTCGGAGTAGCCGGAAAAGTCGAAGTACAGCTGGAACGCGTACGCCAGCACGCCGCCCCACGCGTTGGCGAGCGAGAAGATGTCCGCCTTGTCGAACAGGAAGTTGGCATGCGGCGCCAGGTTGTCCGCGATGAGGACTTTCTTGGCGAGGCCGATCGCGAAGATGCTGAGGCCGACCGCGAAGTTCTGGAACGAAAAGCGGTAGCTGGCGGGCTTGTCGAACTGCGGCATCATCTCCGCGTGGTGCAGCACCGGCCCCGCGATCAGGTGCGGGAAATAGGTGATGAACAGCACGTAGTGCAGGAAGCGCGCTTCCTTGACCTTGCCCTGGTACGTGTCGACGAGATAGGCGATCTGCGTGAACGTGAAGAAGGAAATACCGATCGGCAGCACGACGTGCAGCAGCGGGATGTCGGCGTGAGCCAGCCAGTTCGCGCCCGCGATGAAGAAGTCGGCGTACTTGTAATAGGCGAGCAGGCCCAGGTCGGTGGCCACGGCCGCCGCCAGCCACCGCTTGCGCGCGGGACCGGCCGCGTGCCCGATGCGCTGCCCCATCCAGTAGTTGAAGACGATGGAGCCCAGCAGCAGCGGAATGTAGTAATAGCTCCACCAGCCATAGAACGTCAGCGACGCGAGCGCCAGCCAAGCGGCGGCCTGGACGTGACTCCTGCGTGCCAGCAGGAAGTAGCCGATTGCCGTGATGGGCAAAAAGAGGAACAGGAAGGTGAAGGAATTGAAGAGCATGGCGACCGGTCAGGTAGGAAATCGGCTGGGGCTGGAGCAGACCGGACGGTCTCATCCTTGGCCATCCCGCCAATATAGCATCGTTTCGTTGCCATAAATACAGGGTGAGGCGGGCTGACAACAGCGGCCGGAACGCAAAAAGGGCCACCCGCTTGGATGGCCCTTCTCACTGTGTTGGTGCCGCTGACCGGAATCGAACTGGTGACCTTCGCATTACGAATGCGCTGCTCTACCGACTGAGCTACAGCGGCTAAACCGGAACAACCGTTTAACCTGTGTCCGTGCTACCTGCCATCAGACTGTTGGCGACCCGAGGTCTCGCGCGCTTCGCTCATCAGATGAGCTGCAGCGCGAAGGAGCCCGCATTCTAACAACAACTCCGCAAACTTGCTAGTCCGACTCGGCAATTTTATGCGGACACGTTAAAAATTATTCCTGGTGGTAGCTCGTCACGCGTTCCACCTCGCTCTTCGAGCCCAGGAACACAGGCACGCGCTGGTGCAGTTTCTGCGGCGCGATGTCGAGGATGCGCTGTTTGCCGTCCGTCGCGGCGCCGCCTGCCTGCTCGACGATGAAGGCCATCGGGTTCGCTTCGTACATCAGGCGCAGCTTGCCCGGCTGCGACGGGTCGCGCTGGTCGGCCGGGTACATGAAGATGCCGCCGCGGTTCAGGATGCGGTGCACGTCGGCCACCATCGAGGCGATCCAGCGCATATTGAAATCCTTGGCGCGCGGGCCGGTTTTACCAGCCAACATTTCGTCGACATAGCGCGTGACGGGCGGATACCAGTGGCGCTGGTTCGACATGTTGATGGCGAATTCCTTCGTCTCTTCCGGGATCTGCAGGTCCTTCTGCGTGAGGACCCAGGAACCCATCTCGCGGTCCAGCGTGAAGCAGTTGACGCCCGCGCCCGTGGTCAGCACCAGCATCGTCTGCGGGCCGTACACGGCATAGCCGGCCGCGACCTGCTTGCTGCCGGCCTGCATGAAGTCGGCTTCGGTCGGGGCCGTCATGCCTTCCGGCGCCTTCAGCACGGAGAAGATGGTGCCGATGGAGACGTTGACGTCGATGTTCGACGAGCCGTCCAGCGGATCGAACAGCAGCATGTATTCGCCCATCGGATAGCGGTTCGGGATCGGGTGGATGGATTCCATTTCTTCCGATGCCATCGCCGCCAGGTGGCCGCCCCATTCATTGGCTTCGAGCAGGATCTCGTTGGAGATCACGTCGAGCTTCTTCTGCACTTCGCCCTGGATGTTCTCCGTGTTCGCGCTGCCGAGGATGTCGCCGAGCGCGCCCTTGCCGACCGAGTGGGAAATGGTCTTGCAGGCGCGGGCCACCACCTCGATCAGGAGGCGCAGCGATGCCGGGATATTGTTGTGGAGACGCTGTTCCTCGACGAGGTATTGCGTCAGGCTGACACGTTTCATGGACTTCCTTTGGTTATGTAAATGAATTCTTAGTTGGCGAGCGCCTTGCTGACCACTTCGCGCACGTCGTTCGACAGCTTCGCCTGCCCCGCGACCAGCTGCAGCGCCCGCTTCATGTGGGCCTGCAGGTCCGGCGTATAGCGGCGCCAGCGGTCCATCGCGCGGGCGAGGCGGCTGGCGACCTGCGGGTTCAGCGCGTCCAGCGCGATCACCTGCTCGGCCCAGAATGCGTAGCCGCTGCCGTCCGGCGCATGGAAGCCCACCGCATTGCCGGCACAGAACGTAGACACCAGGCTGCGCGCGCGGTTCGGGTTACGCAGCGTGAAGGCCTTGTGCGTCATCAATTCGCGTACGCGGTTGACGTCCGTGGTCGGGGCCGCGGCCTGCATCGCGAACCATTTGTCCACGACCAGCGCTTCACCCTGGAACTCGTCGTAGAAGCGCTGCAGCGCATCCGCCGCCGCGGGCGCGCGCGCATGCACGAGGGCCGACAGCGCGGCCACGCGGTCCGTCATGTTCGTCGCGCCGTCGAACTGTTTCTGCGCGAGGGCCAGGCTCGCCTCGTCCGGCGCGGCATTCAGATAGGCCAGCGCGAGGTTCTTCAGGGCGCGCTTGCCGATCGACCCGGCATCCGGGCTGTATTCGCCCGGCGTCTGGTTGGCGTCGTACTGGGCCAGCAGCTCGGTGCGCAGGCGCGCGCCGATGTCGGCGCGGACGAACTGGCGCGCCAGGTGGATGGCGAGCGGGTCGACGACGTCCAGCTGGTCGGCGATCATCGATTCCGTCGGCAGCAGCAGCGCCTGCTCGCGGAAGGACGGATCGAGCGTGTCGTCCACGAGGATCTTGCGCATGGCGTCGATGAACGTGTCGTCCAGGTCGAGCCGGTCGACGCCGGCGCCGGCCACCTGCCCGGTCAGCTTCAGCAGGCGGCTCATCGCGAGGCGCTGGCCCGCTTCCCAGCGGTTGACGGGGTCGCTGTCGTGGCTGAACAGGTGCACCAGTTCGGCGTCGCTGTAGCCATGCTTCAGGATCACCGGCGCGGAAAAGTCGCGCAGGATCGACGGCGTCGGCTGTTCCGTCACGCCCGTGAAGACGAAGGTCTGGTCGGCTTCCGTCAGCTCCAGTACGGCAGTCGTGCCGTAATCCTTGCCATCGACGGTCAGCGGCAGGTCGCGGCCGTCCCGGCCCAGCAGGCCGACGGCGACCGGGATGTGGAACGGCAGTTTCTCGGCCTGGCCGGGCGTCGGCGGGCACGACTGGATCAGGCGCAGGGTGTAGGTCTGCGCCTGCTCGTCCCAGCGTGTTTCGGCCTGCACGACCGGCGTGCCGGCCTGGCTGTACCAGCGCTCGAACTGCGTCAGGTCACGGCCGTTGGCATCGGCCATCGCCAGGCGGAAATCGTCGCACGTGACGGCCTGCTCGTCGTGACGCTGGAAGTACAGGTCCATGCCCTTGCGGAAGCCTTCGCGGCCCAGCAGGGTCTGGTACATACGCACGACCTCGGCGCCCTTTTCGTAGACGGTGACGGTATAAAAATTATTGATCTCGACGAAGGAGTCGGGACGGACCGGGTGGGCCATCGGGCCCGCGTCCTCCGGAAACTGGGCCTGGCGCAGGGTGCGCACCTGGTCGATGCGGGTGACGGCGCGGCCCGTGTTCGTGCCGATCATGTCGGCCGAAAATTCCTGGTCGCGGAACACGGTCAGGCCTTCCTTCAGCGACAGCTGGAACCAGTCGCGGCAGGTGACGCGGTTGCCCGTCCAGTTGTGGAAGTATTCGTGGCCGACGACGGCCTCGATGCCCTGGAAGTCGACGTCCGTCGCGACGCGCGGATTCGCCAGCACGAACTTCGTGTTGAAGATGTTCAGGCCCTTGTTTTCCATCGCGCCCATGTTGAAGTCGCCCACGGCGACGATCATGAAGCGGTCCAGGTCGAGTTCCAGGTTCCAGCGTTCCTCGTCCCAGCGGATGCTGTGCTTCAGCGACTGCATCGCGTAGTCCGTCTTGTCGAGGTTGCCCTCTTCCACCCAGACCTGCAGCAGCGCGGTGCGGCCGTCGGCCAGTTCGAAATTCTCTTCCTGGCAGACGAGGCGCGCGGCGACGAGGGCAAACAGGTACGACGGCTTCTTGAACGGGTCTTCCCACAGCGCGTAGTGGCGGCCGTCGGGAAGGTCGCCTTCCTCGATCAGGTTACCGTTCGACAGCAGCACCGGGTACTTGTCCTTGTCGGCGCGCAGCATGACGGTGAAGCGCGCCATCACGTCCGGGCGGTCTGGAAAATAGGTGATCCGACGAAAACCCTCGGCTTCGCACTGCGTATAGAAGCTGCCATTGGACGTGTACAGGCCGCTGAGGGTAGTATTGCTCTCCGGAACGCAGATGGTCTCGATTTCCAGCGTCGCTTCTTCCGGGGCGTTGGGGATGCGCAGCAGGGTGCCTTCGATCACGTAATCCCCCTCGCCCAGCGTGCGGCCGTTCAGGCGCAAGGTCACCAGTTCGATGTCTTCGCCGTGAAGCTCGATTTCGCGTTGCGCGCTGGCGGGATTGCGGCGCACCGTCATCCGGTTGGCGACGACGGTACGGGCCGGGTCGAGGTCGAAGCCGAGTTCGACGGTATCAACCAGGTAGCTGGGGGCAGTGTAATCCTTCCGGTAGATAGTCTGGGGCGTATCGGTGCGCATGGTCGGGAGTCCGCAAAGCCGTTGGTGGGATGCTTATTTTACCAACAGCTTTACACCACGATCCGTACCTTTCGAATGTATCGCCATGTACAGGTAGTAACCACGCGTAAATGTATCGACGTACATCACGCATCAGGAATAAGATGTACTCCTGAACAAGACCGATTACAGGAATTGAAACCCGACACATCGGGAACCGAATAGATGGAGCTCGTCATGAAACGTACCATGATCACGGCGGTCGCATCGCTGAGCCTGTTGCTGGGCGGCTGCGCGACGACGATCCGCAGTGACGTCACCACCTTCAACCAGTGGCCCGCCCAGCTGCCCGACAAGAGCTATGCGTTCGAGACGCCGCCTCCGCAGGACAACACGCTCGAGCTGCAGAGCTACGAAAACCTCGTGCGCGCCCAGCTCGCCCGCCTCGGTTTCCACGAGGCGCAGGGATCGCCCGCGCTGAAGGTATCGATGCGCTTCTCGACCATCGACGTGCCCACGCAGGTGCTGTACCCGACCTTCGCGCCGACGTACTACTCGCCCCGTTTCGCCTACATGGGCTGGCGCCGGCGCTACTGGGGCGGCTGGTACAGCCCGTTCTACGATCCGTTCTGGGGCCCGGTACCGGCGTACGATGTGCAGGAAGAACACCGCTACCACCGCCAACTGCAGCTGTCGATCGCCTCGGCCGCGGACGGCAAGCGCCTGTTCGACGTCACGGTGCGCAACGTGAGCCGGCAGATGTCGACCCCGGCCGTGATGCCGGCCCTCGTGCAGAGCGCGTTCGAAGGGTTCCCGGGACCGAATGGCGGATCGCGCGTGATCGAGTTGAAGCAGGAGCCCCGGCAGAACGGCTAAGTGCCGCAAAATTACCGTCGCCCCCGCGAAGGCGGGGGTCCGATTTCGTGTGCGTTCATGCAAACTTGGGTCCCTGCCTTCGCAGGGACGACGTTCTGGCGCCGCGGGCCTAGCCCAAATACGCTTCCGACAGGAACGTAATCCCGATAATCAGCAGCACCGCCAGCATCAGCACCACGAGCAATCGCCCGAAGTGCGGTTCCGCCGCCGGTTGCGGATCGATCGGCGGTTCGTTGTCGTCGCTAAATTCTCTCATGGCAGCAAAATGGTCTTGCCCGTCGTGCGGCGCCCTTCGAGGGCGATGTGGGCCTGGGCCGCGTCGGCGAGGGGGAAACGCTGGTGGATGTCGATGCTCACTTTACCGCTCGCCACCACGTCGAACAGGTCGGCCGCCATCGCCTCCCGCTGCGCGCGCGTGGCCGCATACGACTGCAGGGTCGGCCGCGTGATGTAGAGCGAGCCGCGCGCCGACAATTCGTTCAGCGAGAACGGCGGCACCGGTCCCGACGAATTGCCGAAGCTGACCATCAGCCCGCGCGGCCGCAGGCAGTCCAGCGAGCGCGTGAACATGTCCTTGCCGACCGAATCGTAGACGACCGGCACCTTTGCTCCGTTCGTGATCTCCAGTACGCGCTGCACGACATCCTCGTCACGATAGTTGATGACATGCGCCGCCCCACGCTGCCGCGCCAGCGCCGCTTTCTCGTTTGACCCCACCGTGCCGATGAGGTTCACGCCCAGCGCACGCGCCCATTGGCACGCGATCAGGCCGACGCCGCCGGCCGCCGCGTGGAACAGGATCGTCTCGCCCGGCTGCACGGCATAAGTCTGCTTGAGGAGGTATTGCACGGTCAGGCCCTGCAGCATCATCGCGGCGCCCGTCTCGAACGGGATGGCGTCCGGCAGGTGCACGAGCACGTCGGCCGGCATCACCCGCAGCTGGCTGTAGGCGCCGTTCGGGCGCGCCGCGTACGCCACGCGGTCGCCCGACTTGACGTGCGTGACGCCCTCGCCCACCGCCTCGACGACGCCCGCCGCTTCCTGGCCGAGGCCGTTCGGCAGGTCGAGCGGGTACAGGCCGGAGCGGAAATACGTGTCGATGAAATTCACGCCGATCGCGTGGTTGCGCACGCGCGCCTCGCCGGGGCCGGGATCGCCGACCTCGACGTCGACGTATTCCAGCACCTCGGGCCCGCCGGTGCGCGCGAAGCGGATCGCCTTTGCCGTCGTCATGGCCGCTCTCCCCCGGGAATCAGTCGGCCTTCGACTGCAGCTGCGACAGCACGAGATGGGCGCTCGCCACGTTCGTCGCGCACGGGATGTTGTGGACGTCGCAGGCGCGGACCAGCGCGTTGATGTCCGGTTCGTGCGGCTGCGGGGTCATCGGGTCGCGCAGGAAGATCACGCAGTCGATCGCGCCCTCGACCAGCTGGGCGCCGATCTGCAGGTCGCCGCCGACGGGACCGGAATGCATGCGCCTCACCTCCAGGCCCAGCTCGTTGATCAGGCGGCCGCCCGTGGTGCCGGTGGCCGACAGCGTGCAGCCGCGCAGGAAATCCACGTACTCGGCGGCGAGGGCGATCATGTCGTCTTTTTTCTTGTCGTGGGCGATCAGGGCGATGCGAGGTTTCATGTTCCGTTCCGTTTCGGTTTGTCAGGGTGTTTTTTTCTTCGACAGCAAATAGATCCCGCCCAGCACCAGGCCCGTTCCGGCCAGTTGCACGGTCGTGATCGGTTCTCCCAGCAGCGCCCAGCCCAGGAACAGCGTCGACACCGGCCCGATCATGCCGGCCTGGGATGCCGTCGTCGCACCGATGCGCTGGACCGCCGCCATCGTCATGAAGACGGGGAAGATGGTACAGAATATCCCATTCACGAGCGAGAGCCCGTAAACCGGCAGCGGCTGCACCAGCATGCCGGCGGGCCGCAGGATGAAGAACTGCGCGATGCACGCGGCACTCGACACGCACATCGCGTACGCGACGAGGCGCAGCGAACCGATGCGGCGCACCATCTCGCCCGTGCCGAGCAGGTAGGCCGCGTAGCACGCCGCCGAACCGAGCACGAGCAGCGAGCCCGTGACGGTGCTCCCCGTCCCGCCCTGGAGGTCGTGCGCGAACACGAGCACGATGCCGCAGTACGACAGCGCCAGCGCGATCCACTCCGCGCGGCCGATGCGGCGCTTGAAGACGAGCGCCGTGATCAGGAGGACGAACGTCGGCGTGAGGAACAGGATCAGGCGCTCGAGGCCCACCGAGATGTATTGCAGGCCGAGGAAATCGAGGTAGCTCGACAGGTAGTAGCCGATCAGGCCCAGTCCGGCGAGGCGCCAGCGGTCGCGCACGGCGAGCGGCGGCTCGGTCCGCATCTTCCACACCGCCACGGCCGCAAACACCGGAAGCGAGAACAGCATTCTGAACGCGATCAATGTGACGGCGTCGATGTGGTAGCGGTACAGCAGTTTGGCGACGATGGCCTTCGTGGAAAACAGAACGGCACCGCCGATGGCGATCGCCAGGCCGCCCAGCGCGGCCGGGCGTATGGTCGGTACAACAGGTAAGTCGGCTGCAGTTTTACTCATCCGACGATTGTACGGGGAATCCGCATAGCCGGCTGAGGACGCCTCCGAACGCAGCCGGCCGGATGCGGTCCAATCGCTGTCGATACTCAACCGCATCACAGCTCAACTTTTCGGGAGATGTCCATGGCACACCACGCAACCGCGCAACCGGCCGGAGCGCGCCCCCGATGAGCCGCGCCAGCGGCGTCGGCCGCCCCGGTGCCGACCGCACCGTCGTCCTCACCCTGCTCGTGCTGCTCGCGGCGC
The DNA here is from genome assembly GCF_047302915.1 of Massilia sp. CT11-108. Classification (NCBI taxonomy): domain Bacteria; kingdom Pseudomonadati; phylum Pseudomonadota; class Betaproteobacteria; order Burkholderiales; family Oxalobacteraceae; genus Massilia; species Massilia sp. CT11-108. The sequence goes on from NZ_JBKYMO010000015.1 coordinate 13,484, forward strand.
TGTGCTGGGCGTTTCTGCTGTTTCGCGTCGGTCGCCTGTCGCCGCTGGGGACGGGTAACGCGGCCCATTTCCGGGTCGGACCGTACCACGAGGACGACCTCGCGCGCCTGCTGGCGCTGTGGACCGTCGTCATCGCCGCGATGATGCTGCCGGCGGCCGCGCCGTCCGTGCTGCTGTACGCCCGCGTGAAGCGGCTCGTGCGCGAGCGCTGGGTCTATCCGTCCACGTTCCTGTTCATGCTGGGTTATCTGTTCGTCTGGACCTGCTGCGCCCTCGCCGCGACGCTGGCCGACTGGCAGCTGCACGACGCCGGCGGGCTCGACGAGACGATGGCCATCGCGCACCCGACGGTCGGCGCCCTCGCCCTGGTCGCGGCCGGGGTCTACCAGTGGACGCCCGCCAAGCACGTGTGCCTCGACAACTGCCGCGCGCCGCTGGCGTTCGTCCTGACGCACTGGCGCCGCGGGATGTGGGGCGCGTTCCGCATGGGCATCGCGGATGCGCGGTATTGCACGGGCTGCTGCTGGCTGCTGCTCGCGCTCGTGCTGCCGGCCGGCGTGCTGAACCTGCCCGTCATCGCCGGGCTCATCGCGCTGATCCTCGCCGAAAAACTGCTGCCCGGCGGGCACGTGGTGGCGTGCGCGACGGGGCTCGGGCTGGTCGGACTGGGCACGGCGTTGTTGTTTCCCTGACAGTATTTAGACGGATGCGCTATGATAAAATGTCGAGGATTATCAATACCCGGGACCTCGAAGATTGCAGTTTGCCGAGGTTCCCTGTCTAAGGAAGACTCGACATGGCTGGACACAGCAAATGGGCCAACATCAAGCACAAGAAAGCCGCCACTGATGCCAAGCGCGGCAAGATCTGGACCCGACTGATCAAGGAAATCACCGTCGCGGCCCGCATGGGCGGCGGCGACGCCAACACCAACCCGCGCCTGCGCCTCGCCATCGAAAAAGCGGCCGACGCTAATATGCCGAAGGATAACGTCAACCGCGCCGTGCAGCGCGGTTCGGGCGGCCTGGAAGGCGTCAACTACGAAGAAATCCGCTACGAAGGCTATGGCATCGGCGGCGCGGCGATCATCGTCGACTGCATGACCGACAACCGCGTACGCACGGTGGCCGAAGTCCGCCACGCGTTCAGCAAGTTCGGCGGCAATATGGGGACCGAAGGCTCCGTCGCGTTCATGTTCAAGCACACGGGCCAGTTCCTGTTCGCACCCGGCGTCGAAGAAGACAAGCTGATGGAAGCGGCGCTGGAAGCCGGTGCCGACGACGTCATCGCGGACGACGAAGGCGGCTTCGAAGTGCTGTGCGACCCGAACGCCTTCGCCGGCGTCAAGGAAGCCCTGGAAAAGTCCGGCTTCAAGGCCGATTCCGCCGAAGTCATCATGAAGCCGGACACCGAGACGGTGTTCACCGGCGAAGACGCGCTCAAGATGCAGAAACTGCTCGACGCCCTGGAAAACCTGGACGACGTGCAGGAAGTCTATACGAACGCAGTCATTGAAGAGTAAGCAGCGAAAGCAATCCATGAAAATCCTGGTAGTCGGCTCTGGCGGCCGTGAACATGCCCTGGCCTGGAAACTGGCCCAATCCGATCGCGTCCAGATGGTCTACGTCGCACCGGGCAATGGCGGTACCGCGCGCGATGCGCGCCTGATCAACATCGACATCACCGACCCGGCCGCGCTGGCCGACTTCGTCGTCGCGGAACACGTCAACCTGACGCTGGTCGGGCCGGAACAGCCGCTGGCGGCCGGCATCGTCAACCTGTTCCGCGCGCGCGGCCTGAAGGTCTTCGGCCCGACGAGGGAAGCGGCCCAGCTGGAAAGCTCGAAGGACTTCGCGAAGGCCTTCATGCACCGCCACGGCATCCCGACCGCGCAGTACCAGACGTTCACCGACGTCGCCCAGGCCCACGCCTACATCGACGCCCAGGGCGCACCGATCGTCATCAAGGCCGACGGCCTCGCCGCCGGCAAGGGCGTCGTCGTCGCGATGACGCTGGAAGAAGCGCACCAGGCGGCCGACGACATGTTGTCGGGCAACCGCTTCGGCGACGCGGGCGCACGCATCGTCATCGAGGAATTCCTCGCCGGCGAAGAAGCCAGCTTCATCGTCATGTGCGACGGCAAGAACGTCATCGCCCTGGCCACGTCGCAAGACCACAAGCGCCTGAAGGACCACGACCAGGGCCCGAACACGGGCGGCATGGGCGCATACTCGCCGGCACCGGTCGTCACGCCGTCGATCCACGCGCGCGTGATGCGCGAGATCATCAACCCGACCATCCAGGGCATGGCCAAGGACGGCATCCCGTACAGCGGCTTCCTGTACGCGGGCCTGATGATCGACGCGGCCGGCGTGCCGAAGGTCATCGAATTCAACTGCCGCATGGGCGACCCGGAAACGCAGCCGATCATGACGCGCCTGAAGAGCGACTTCGTGACGGTGCTCGAACACGCCTGCAACAGCACCCTGGACAAGGTGGAACTGGAATGGGACCGCCGCACGGCGGTGGGCGTCGTGATGGCGGCGGCCGGCTATCCGGACGCGCCGGCCAAGGGCGACATCATCGACGGCATCCCGGCCGAAACGCCGGAATGCGTCACCTTCCACGCCGGCACCCAGATCGTGGGCGGCACGCTGCAGACGTCGGGCGGCCGCGTGCTGTGCGTCGTCGGCCTGGGCGACAGCGTCAAGATGGCGCAGAAGCAGGCGTACGAGACCGTCGAGAAGATCCACTTCAATGGTGCGCAGTATCGGCGCGACATTGGGTGGCGTGGGATCAAGCAGGCGTGATGGCGTAGCGCCCTTCAACAACGAAAAACGGAGGCGCGCAGCCTCCGTTTTTTTACCCTACCGTCGTTCCCGCGCAAGCGGGAACCCATGCTGAGCTCGCTAGCCTACAATATCAGCATAGAGGTCACGCCACCGGGGATTGGTCTTCTGAATCAGCTCCACCTTCCACGACCTGTCCCACTTCTTGATCTGCTTTTCGCGCCGGATCGCTTCCATGATATCGGCGTGAATCTCATACCAGACCAGCATCTTGACGCGATATCGCTTTGTGAATCCTTCAGCCAGGCCTTCGCGGTGCTGCCAAACACGTTTACGAGGTCGCTTGTCACGCCAACGTAGAGTGTTCCGTTCAAGCCGCTCGCCAACATATAGACGTAGCTTGATCTGTCCATGGTTGAGTCCTCGATGCCGAAAGTGACATGTTCCAACGATGGACTCGTTTTATTGCTGAGATGCTGCAAAAGTTCGCATGACTCGGCGTTCCCGCGCAAGCGGAAATCCATATAGAGCAACCGGGTTCAGTAACGTCGAAGCACCGTGACGCGCTGAATGGGCTGACTTCGGAAGCTCAGCATGGGTTCCCGCCTTCGCGGGAACGACGTCATTTCCGGCGACGCGCCACGCCACCCGCGGCCAGTCCACCCAGCATCAGCGCCAGCGTCCCCGGCAGCGGCACCGAACCGCTCGGCGCAGCCGCTTCCACGTTGACGTTGTCGATCTGGTTGAAGAAGCCCGAGCCGATGCGCAGTTCGGTAATGCCGGTGAGCACAGTGCTCCACGTACCCGAATCCTGGATCGAACCGACCGACACGCCGTCGGCCGACACGTCGCTCCAGTCCATGAAGTAGTCGAAGCTGTTCAGGTTGAACTTGCCGCCGCCAACGCGGGTCAGCGTGACGAACGTGTCCCAACCGTTTTCCATACCGTCGTGCCAGTTCCAGGTCGACGGTTCGTACGTGCCGTCGCCGACGTGGGCCGCGTCCGCGTCCGCGCCCGGCGCGTTCAGCGTGACCTGGAAGCCCGATTCCACATAGGTCAGGTTCGGGCCGTTGTACGTCATGCTGCCGGCCAGCGGAAAGCCGTCGCCGTACATCATCTCGGTCAGGCCATCGAAGTTCAGGACGGTGGCGCCGGCGCTGCCTGCTGCCATGAAGGCGACGGCGGCGAGAATGGATTTGAATTTCATGAAAGTCTCCGAAAATATTCGATACCGCCGGCGCCATCGCGGGCGCCGGCATTGCCATCATCAGTAGGTGAAGAACACGCCGCGGCCCGCGCCGGCGGCATAGACGCGTCCAGGTACGGTCTGGTCGGCCGCCAGGTTGCTGATGCCGGCGTACTGGTGCTTGTCGTCGTTGATCCGGCGCCAGGTCTTCGCACCGTCATCCGAGCGGTACACGCCCCACACGTTGTTGATGATGCCGACGATGTAGATCGAGGACGAGTACGTCGCACCGGCGGGCGCCTTGCCCAGCGCGATGGACGTCGCGCCGTACACCTGCGGGTAGCTCCACGTCTCGTTGCTGCCCCAGTCCGGCGCCGTCACGTCCAGCTTCGTCCAGGTTGCGCCCGAGTCGGTCGAGTGCAGGATGCTGAAACCGTCGACCACCCAGACATCGCCTTCGGCATTCGGATTGACGGCGATCGACGACTGGTAGAACGCCGCCACCCGCGCGCCGGCGCTCACGAACGTCGTGCTCTCGGTGAAGGTGTGGCCGCCGTCGTTCGAGTACCAGAAATGCGACGTGTCCGACCACTGGTTCCACCATGCGCCGCCCGAGTTGAACGCATAGACCTTGTTCGGGTTCTTGCGGTCGGCGACGACGCGGTAGCCGCGGCCGATGCCCACCGCAGGCAGGTCCGGCAGGTTCGTGTACGTCCAGGTGGCGCCGTTGTCGGTCGTGTAGGCCGGACGCGCACCGGACGGTGCCCAGACGGCCTTGCCCGGCGCGGTGACGGCGATGGTTTCCTCGCCGCCCTGGTGGTCGTTCGATGCCGCGTCCGGGTGCTTGCCGGCGAACGGCGTCCAGGTCACGCCGGAGTCGGTCGAGTAGGCGCCGCGCGGGTTGTTCTGGACCCAGCCGCCGGTGCCGACCGCCGCGATGTAGGCCGGATTCGACCAGGCCGTGTCGGCGGAGTGGCCGTTGCTGAAGTAGCCGAGCGGGCCGCGCGTCGGCTTCTTCAGCACCTCGGTCTGCACGTGCGTGCCGATGTCGCCCGAGCTGCGCAGCAGCGCATAGTTGGCGCCCTTCGGCGGGGTCGTCAGGCTGATCGTCGCGGTTTCCTCGAGATTGGTCACATCCAGGTTCCACGTCGGCGTGGTGGCCGATGCGGTCTTCGTCTCCCAGATGCCGCCGCCGAACACGTGCAGGATGTGGTCGGGGTTGTTCGGATCGATCTCGACGTCGTCCACCCAGCCGGAGAAGTCCACATCGGACGGGGTGTGCGGGGTCATCGACGCGATCTCGCGCCAGGTCAGGCCGGCGTCGTCCGACACCTGCACGACCGGCTGGCCCTGCCAGTTACCCCATGAGTTCGACACGCCCAGCGCGATACGGGTGGTCGGGCCGGAACCGGAGACCGACAGGCCACCCATGCCGAAGTTCACCCATTGCTCCGTATCGTAGCTCTTCAGCAGCGTCCAGTTCGTACCGTCGAACTTGTACAGGCGGGCCGGGCCGCCGGCGCCGGGGCCCATGTCCTTGGTGAACGCCACGTAGATGATGCCGTCCTTGGCACGCACCATGTGCGGAATATAGTAGCCCGTGACCGGCGTCGCGATACCGGTCCAGGTCGCGCCGCCGTCGGTCGACTTGTACAGGTTGGCGGTCAGGCCGGCCGCGGCGGCGTAATCCGGGGCCACCGCCGTGTAGATGGTCTGCGTGGCCGTGCCCGCGCCCGTGGTCGAGGTGTCGAACAGCACGCTCTCGATGCCGCCCGAGGTACGGCCCGGCAGGGAACCGATCTGGTCGCCCGGATACTGGAACGACGTCAGCGACGTGACCTGGTTCCAGGTCTGGCCGTAGTCCGAGCTCTTCCACAGGCCCGACGTGCGCGAACCGTAGTACAGGACCGACGGCTGGTTCGGATCGACCATCAGGCGCTCGCCGATGGCGCGGCCCGGATCGTTGGAACCGGCGCGGAACGGCAGGTCCACGTGCGTCCAGCTGTCGCCGCGGTCGGTGGAAATATACAGGCGGGCGTTGGGTCCCGACCAGTCGTACATGCCCGTGACGAGGTACACGCGCTTGTCGTCGGTCGGATCCAGGGCCACGCTTTCGGCCCCGTTATAGAATTCTTCGCGGATGCCGAAGCTGTCCGTGATCGGCGTCCAGCCGGAAGTGGCCGTATCCCTGCGGTAGACCCCGCCCATGTCGGTGCGCGCATACAGCACGTTCGGGCTGGTCGGGTGGAAGATCAGCCCGGTCACGTAGCCGCTGCCGCCGTACTTGACGCTCTGCCATCGGCTACCCGTCGTCGCAACGTTTGCGCCGCCGCCGGACGCGCTGCCGATCATGGCGGCGAAGGAAGGCGATTGCGAGGACGGGCTGCTACCGCCACCGCACGCTGCCACCAGGCCCGCCACAGCGCAGGCCAGCGCAAGAGTTTGCTTCTTCATACTTGGACTCCGAGAAAGTTGAACCGTTGTTGCCGGTCGTTTGCTGCGATGCACCACCCCGCCGGGCACGGCCGAAGACGGTCCGTCACGATCGAAATGATGGATGGGGAATGACTGGTGGCGTTACCGCCTGGGCGCGGACCGCGTCAAGGTCGCGGCCGAAGAGGGATCGTGTGTTCCATGAAGGTCTCCGTCGTTTTCGTTATTAACTCGTTCCGACACCGGCCTATGCGGCTGGCGTGAAATCGGTTTCTTTCGACCTAGACTATTAGCAATACGTACGCGTTTCTTGCATTCGTAACGAAGAAAGCTAGAAAAGTGCAGAAAATTGTAGAGATTTGCGCAGGATTTTTATTCGCGCAGGAGAGGTGTTGGAAACGGTGTTGGCGGGTGCCTGTCACGATCCAGTTCATCAGTGTACAATCCCCGTTCGCTTTTTTTCTCTCACATTTCCACATGGCTACAATTAATCCGGCCGCCGTCAAGGCCTGGCTGCTCGACCTCCAGGCGCGCATCGTGCAAGCGCTGGAAGACGTCGACGGCAAGTCCTTCTTGCGCGACACGTGGGAACGGGCCGAAGGTGGCGGCGGCGTATCGCGCCTCATCGAAGGCGGAAATGTGATCGAGCGCGGCGGCGTGAATTTTTCGCACGTGCGCGGCGCCAGCCTGCCGGCGTCGGCAATGGCCGCGCGGCCGGAGCTTGCGGGACGCGCCTGGGAAGCGATGGGCGTGTCGCTCGTGCTGCACCCGCACAATCCGTACGCACCCACCGTGCATATGAACGTGCGCTTTTTCGAAGCGACGGCCGAGGGCAAGGATCCCGTCTGGTGGTTCGGCGGCGGCATGGACCTGACGCCCTATTACGGCGACATGGATGACGCGCGCCACTTCCACCAGGTCTGCCACGACGCGCTGGCGCCGTTTGGCGACGAACTGCATCCGCGCTTCAAGCGCTGGTGCGACGATTATTTCTATATCAAGCACCGCAAGGAAGCGCGCGGCGTCGGCGGCATCTTCTTCGACGACTTCAACGAACTCGGGTTCGAGCAGTCGTATGCGATGGTGCAGAGCGTCGGCAACGGCTTCCTCGATGCCTACCTGCCGATCCTGCAACGCCGCAAGGACCAGCCGTACGGCGAACGCGAGCGCGATTTCCAGGCATACCGGCGCGGCCGCTACGTCGAGTTCAACCTCGTGTGGGACCGCGGCACCCTGTTCGGCCTGCAGTCGGGCGGCCGGACGGAAGCGATCCTGATGTCGATGCCGCCGATCGTCAAATGGCGCTACGACTGGCATCCGGAACCGGGCAGCCCGGAAGACAAGCTGACCACCGACTTCCTGCCGCACCGGGATTGGCTCGCCCCGTGACGAGATGTGTTGCTCTGCTGGGCGGCAGTTTCGACCCGGTGCACCACGGCCACGTCGCGCTGGCCGAGTTGTTTGCGCGCCAGCTCCACCCGGACGAATTGCGCGTGCTGCCCGCCGGCCAGCCGTGGCAAAAGAAGAGTGGCCTGGAAGCGGGCGACGCCGACCGCGTGGCCATGCTGAAGCTGGCGTATGCGGGGAGCGTCGCGCCGGTGACGATCGATACCCGCGAGATCGACCGTCATGGCGCCACGTACACGGTCGAAACCCTGCGCGGCCTGCGCGCCGAGCTCGGGCCGGATACGTCCATCGTGTTCGTGATGGGCGCGGACCAGTTGCAGAAGCTGGACACCTGGCGCGACTGGCGCGACCTGTTCGCGCTGGCCAATTTCGGCGTCGCCGCCCGCCCCGGCTACCGGCTCGACGATGCGGCGCTGCGCCAGTTCGGCTGCCACGGCGGGCAAGGTGTGCCTGGCGCACACGCTGGCCATCGACATTTCGGCCACGCAGGTGCGCGCAGCCCTGCACGCCGAACCCCGTACTGACATAAGCGCGCTCGTTGCGCCGCAAGTGCTAGACTATATTCAACAACATAACTTGTACAAAAACTAATGGATATCAAGAAACTGCAAACGCTCGTCGTCGACGCCCTCGAAGACGTCAAGGGCCAGGACATCGTTCTGTTCGACACGACGCACCTGACCAGCCTGTTCGACCGTATCGCGGTCGTGTCGGGCACGTCGAATCGCCAGACCAAGGCGCTGGCCGCCTCGGTGCGCGACAAGGTCAAGGAAGCAGGCGGCGACGTGGTCGGGCTGGAAGGCGAAGACACGGGTGAATGGGTCCTCGTCGACCTGGGCGACATGATCGTGCACATCATGCAGCCGGCCATCCGCCAGTACTACCGCCTGGAAGAAATCTGGGGCGACAAGCCCGTGAAACTGGGCGCCGCCAAGCGCAAGTCGACGGCCGAGGGCCAGGACGCGGCCGCACCGAAGACCAAGTCGAAGCACCTGGCCGCGAACCAGGAGCAGGAAGACGCGAAGCCGGTGCGCGAGCGCAAGCCGGCCGCGAAGAAGTCGGCTGACGCCAAGCCGGCCGCCAGGAAACCTGCCGCCAAGAAGATCCCGACAGGCGGCACTGTGAAGGTTGCCGTGTCCAAGACCGCTGCCGCGGACGCGAAAGCTGCCAAGGCGGCCAAGGCTGCTGCCGCACCGAAGCGCGCGACGAAAGCCGCAGCCGAGGGCGACGCACCGGCCAAGAAAGTCATCCGCCGCATCAAGAAAACCGAAGAATAAACTGCGATGCAGTTGTTCATCGTCGCGGTCGGCCACAAGATGCCGGCCTGGATCGAGACCGGCTTCGCGGAATACGCGAAGCGGATGCCGCCGGAGCTGCGTATCGTGCTGAAGGAAGTGAAACCGGTCGAACGGTCCGGCAGCAAGACGGCGGCCACCGCGATGGCGCTCGAACGCGAGCGCATCGAGGCCGTGCTGCCGAAAGGCGTGCGCATCGTCGCCCTCGACGAGCGCGGCAAGGATCTCACCAGCGTGGGCCTGTCGCAAGCGTTGGAGGCCTGGCAGCAGGACGGGCGCGACGTGGCCTTCCTGATCGGCGGGGCCGACGGCCTCGATCCGGAACTCAAGGCACGCGCGGACGGTCTGATCCGCATCTCCAGCATGACGCTGCCGCACGGTATCGTGCGCGTGATGCTGGCAGAACAGTTATATCGTGCCTGGTCCATCACCCAGAACCACCCCTACCATCGGGTATGAGCCGATGAAACAGACCGACAAGAAAATCTACCTCGCCTCGAAGAGCCCGCGCCGCCGCGAACTGCTGCGCCAGGTCGGCATCGATTTCGACATCCTCAGCCTGCGCTCCGATCCGGCCCGCGGCATCGACGTCAGCGAAGACATGTTCGCGGGCGAGCCCGCCGTGGACTACGTGGCGCGGGTGGCGCGCGAAAAAGGCGCGTTCGCGTGGAACGTGCTGCACCTGCGCCGCATGCCGCTGCGCCCCGTGCTGTCGGCCGACACGACCGTCACCATCGACGGCGAGATCCTCGGCAAGCCGGCCGACCCGAAGGAAGCGCATGCGATGCTGGAACGCCTGTCGGGCCGCACGCACCAGGTGCTGACGTCGGTCGCGCTGCACTACACGGACGTGTTCGAGCAGGTGACGCAGGTGTCGAACGTGCGCTTCGCCCAGCTCACGCCGGCAGCGATCCGCGCCTATTGCGCGACGCCGGAACCCTACGACAAGGCCGGCGCCTATGGCATCCAGGGCCTCGCCGCCCTGTTCATCGAGCACATCGAAGGCAGCCATTCCGGCATCATGGGCTTGCCCGTGTTCGAGACGGCGCAGTTATTGCAGAAAGCGGGCGTCAGCGCGCTATAACGTGACGTATACGGTTGCTCGGCCTTACGCGTGGGCACGGAGTGCTCACCCTACGTGTATGATGTGACCAGAGACAACAATTAGAATCCGGCCTCATGACTGAAGACATCCTGATCAACATCACCCCCCAGGAAACGCGCGTCGCGCTGGTGGTTCAGGGTGCCGTACAAGAGCTGCACATCGAGCGTACGCTCACCCGCGGTCTCGCGGGCAACGTCTATCTCGGCAAGGTCGTGCGGGTACTCCCAGGCATGCAGTCGGCCTTCATCGACATCGGCCTCGAACGCGCCGCATTCCTGCACGTGGCCGACATCTGGGAAGCCAGGCCGCACGACGGCGCGAACGGCAGCAGCAGCGCCCCTCCAACGCCCATCGAAAAGATCCTGTTCGACGGCCAGGTGCTGACCGTCCAGGTGATCAAGGACCCGATCGGCACGAAGGGCGCGCGCCTGTCCACGCAGATCTCGATCGCGGGCCGCATGCTCGTCTATCTGCCGCAGGATAAACACATCGGCATCTCGCAGAAGATCGAGAAAGAATCCGAGCGCGAAGCCTTGCGCGCGCGCCTCGCGGGCCTGCTGCCACCGGACGAAAAAGGCGGCTATATCGTGCGTACGCAGGCCGAGGACGCGTCCGACGCCGACCTCGCCGCCGACGTCGACTACCTGCGCAAGACGTGGGGCGCCATCATGACGGGGGCGCGCACGCGTCCCGCGACGAGCCTGCTGTACCAGGACCTGAGCCTGGCCCAGCGCGTGCTGCGCGACTTCGTGCACGACGAGACGGCCGCGATCCTCGTCGACTCGCGCGAGAACTACCTGAAACTCGTCGAATTCGCCCAGGTGTACACGCCGAGCGTGCTGTCGCGCCTGCAGCACTACACGGGCGAGCGCCCGCTGTTCGACCTGTACGGCGTCGAGGAAGAGATCCTGCGCGCGCTGGGGCGGCGCGTGGACCTGAAATCGGGCGGCTACCTGATCGTCGACCAGACCGAGGCGATGACGACCATCGACGTCAACACGGGCGGCTTCGTCGGCGGGCGCAATTTCGCCGACACGATCTTCAAGACGAACCTGGAAGCGGCACACGCCATCGCGCGCCAACTGCGGCTGCGCAACCTGGGCGGCATCATCATCCTCGACTTCATCGACATGGAGAACACCGAGCACCGCAACGCCGTGCTCGCGGAGCTCAAGAAGACCCTGTCGCGCGACCGCACGAAGGTGTCCGTGAGCGGGTTCTCGGCGCTGGGCCTCGTCGAAATGACGAGAAAGCGCACGCGCGAATCGCTGGCCCACATCCTGTGCGAGCCCTGCCCCGCCTGCGGCGGCAAGGGACAAGTCAAGACGAGCCGGACGATCTGCTACGAGATCCTGCGCGAACTGCTGCGCGAAGCCAAGCAGTTCAACCCGCGCGAATTCCGCATCGTCGCGTCGCAGGAAGTGGTCGACCTGTTCCTCGAGGAAGAGTCGCAGCACCTGGCCATGCTCGGCGACTTCATCGGCAAGCGGATCTCGCTGCAGGTCGAGCGCGGCTATCACCAGGAACAGTACGACGTGATCCTGATGTAACGCTGCCGAAAATCATAAGCGGCATCGGGTTTTTCCATAGTCGACAACCGCTGCCGCCCTTGATAGGGTTGCAGGATGCTTAACAGACGCAATTTCCTCAAGAGCGCCGGTGCGCTCGCCACCACCTCGGTCTTCGGCCAGTCCGCCGCCTACGCGGCAACCAGCGAGGCGCGCCCCGCGCCCGGGCGCACGGTGGTGTCGCTCAACAAGGGCTGGCGCTTCCATGAAGGCGACATCGCGTTTCCGGTCATCCGGGGCCATGGCTGGACCTATGCCAACGCCAAGGCCGGCAATGCCGGCGGCGCGGCCGCGCCCGGCTTCGACGATTCCGAATGGGACAGCGTCGCGCTGCCGCACGACTTCGCCAGCGCGCAGGTGCCCGAGCAGAACGCCAACGTGGCGCAGGGCTACCGCAAGCGCGGCATCGGCTGGTACCGCACGCTGATCCGCCTGGACGAGGCGGACCACGGCAAGCACATCGAACTGCAGCTCGACGGCATCGCGACCCTCGCCACCGTCTGGTTCAACGGCACGCAGGTGGCGCACACGTGGAGCGGCTACAGCTCGCTCTACATCGACCTGACCCCGTTCGCCACCTACGGCGACGCGCTCAACTCGCTGGTGATCCGCGCCGATGCCGACGCCATGCAGGGCTGGTGGTACGAAGGCGCCGGCATCTACCGCAACACGTGGCTCGTCAAGCGCGAGCAGGTGCACATCGTCACCGACGGCGTGTTCGCCCATCCGGTGTACGCCGACGGCCAATGGACCATTCCGCTCGAAGTGACCTTGTACAACATCCGCAAGAGCGCGCAGCGGGTGCGGGTCGAGAGCGTCCTCGTCGACGCTGCAGGCAAGACCGTGGCCAGCTTCAGCGCCCCGGCCGACGTGGGCGTGCTGACGCGCCAGGTCGTCACCGGCAGCATGCGCGTGGCCGCGCCTGAACTGTGGAGCCTGGAAGAACGCAACCTGTACAGCATGCGCACCCGCGTGCTGCAGGACGGCAGGCTGCTCGACGAAGTCGTCACCCGCTGCGGTTTCCGCACCCAGCGCTTCGACCCCGAGCTCGGCTTTTTCCTCAACGACCGGCACGTCAAGCTGCAGGGCGTGTGCATTCACCAGGATCACGCCGGGGTCGGCGTGGCCGTGCCTTACGGCCTGCTCGATTACCGCATGCGCCGCCTCAAGGAACTGGGGGTCAATGCGATCCGCTGCTCGCACAATGCCCAGGACAAGCGTTTCTACGCGCTGTGCGACGAGCTGGGCTTCCTCGTGATGGATGAAAACCGCGTGTTCAACCCGTCGCCGGAGCACGTCGACGAGCTGACCTGGCTGGTGCGCTGCCACCGCAACCACCCGTCCATCATCCTGTGGTCGGTGTTCAACGAAGAACCGGTCCAGGGCACCGAGCAGGGCTACGAGATGGTACGCCGCATGGTCGCCGCCGTGCGTGCGCTCGACACGTCGCGTCCCACCACGGCCGCCATGAACGCCGGCCAGTTCGAGCCCGCCAACGCGGCGCAGGCCGTCGACGTCGTCGGCTTCAATTACCAGTACCAGGCCTACGACGCTTTCCACCAGGCCTTCCCGACCGTGCCGATGACGTCGTCCGAAGACACCTCGGCCTTCCAGACGCGCGGCGAATACGTGACCGTCCCCGACAAGCACATCTTCGCCGGCTACGACGACGACGCGTCCTCCTGGGGCTCGACGCACCGGATCGGCTGGAAAGCCGTGGCCGAGCGGCCGTTCGTGGCCGGGGCGTTCGTGTGGACCGGCTTCGACTACCACGGCGAACCCACGCCGCACGAATGGCCATCGAATTCGTCGTTCTTCGGCATCATGGACCTGTGCGGCTTCGCGAAGGACGCCTTCTGGCTGCACCAGGCCCAGTGGCGCAAGGAACCGGTGCTGCGGCTGGCGCCGCACTGGAACTGGGCCGGCAAGGAAGGCCAGCCCATCACCGTGATGGCCTTCCACAACATGGATGAAGTCGAAGTGTTCCTGAACGGCCGCTCGCAAGGGCGCCAGAAGGGCGACATCTACGAGATGAACCGCTGGCAGGTGCCGTATGCGCCCGGCAAGCTGGCCGCCGTGGGCTATCGCGGCGGCAAGGTGGCCAAGCGGTTCGAGGTCGAGACCACCGGCGCGCCGGTCGCGCTCAAGCTCACTCCGGACCGCCGGTTCATGCTGGGCGACGGCCTCGACGCCCAGCCCATCCAGGTCGAAGCGCTCGATGCGAAGGGCCGCCACGTGCCGCTGGCGCAGCACCAGATCGTGTTCCGGGCCGAGGGCGCCGACATCATCGGCCTGGGCAACGGCAACCCGAACGACACCAGCAGCGAAAAGGGCAACACGCGCGCCCTGTTCAACGGACTGGCCCAGGTGATCGTGCAGACCCGCGAAGGCAGCGCGGGCATCCTCAAGCTGCGCGCCAGCGCGCCCGGTCTCGAACCAGCGGTGCTCGACGTCGAGGTGCGCACAGCCCGGCCGTGGCCGTACCAGGCCACGTCTGCGCCCGTACAGATCCTCGATGGCTGGCGCTCATCGCCGCCGAGTTCGACGCCGATCGATCCCAACCTGCGTCCCGCCGGCACCGACATGAATTCGTGGGGCTGGATCACGCCCGGCACCCGCGCCAAAGCGGCCGAGCAGACCGGCTACATGCTGTACGCCACCGACGTCCGGGCCTTCGCCCGCGTGCGCAAGCACGGCGGCAGGCTGGAACTCCTCGAGGTCACGGGCCCGTGCCAGGTTTTCATCGACGGCAGGAAAGTCGCAGAAAAAACCACCGGCGCTCCCGGGCCGCTGCGCATCGCCTTCCCGGCCGGCGAGGCGGTCTCCCGCCTGAGCGTGCTATGCCCGTTGACGGCCGGGCAACCGCACGGCCTGAGCGGCGTCGTGCGCCTGTTGTCCGTCTAAATCACCAGCGCGAGTTCGCATGGCGTAGAATCCAGCCCTCCGTGCCGACGGCACGGCGCGCTGATGTTAATTTAATACGCCAGTTTCGCCGTCTCCAGGACAAGGATTTGTCATCCTGTTCAGTTCATGTTGCTCGCACAGGACAATGCGTCTAAAAATATGGTCAGGGGCAACGCAGTGTCCCGGTTTGGACTACAATTCGAGACAATTTGTTGAAGATTTCGAGAGTTGGCGGTAGTGTGCATCCTCACCAGGCAGATGCGCAGCCAGCCGACCGGTTAGCGCTGCTGAATCGCAGACCCTGATATACCGCTGGCGGCGTCGGACAACAACTGGCAGGCGACCCGTAAGAGACAATGAACGTACCTCTCATTCCTACCGATCTGCTGAAGAAATCGGATAAGATCCTGTTCATCGCCCACCTGGCGTTGGGCGACTACACCTATTTGCAGAACTGCTTCCAGGCGTTCGCGCGCGCCTACCCGCACCTGAAACTGCACCTGTGGGTGGACGAAGTGCGCCGCACGAGCGACGCCTCGCAGTGGCCGCACCTGAAAAAGAACGTCCTGTACGACTGGCTCGACGCCTGCGACTTCATCGGGAAGGTCTACAAGCAGAATTATTCGCCGGAGCTGTTCCAGGCTTCCATCCGGGAAGCGCAACAGGAACACTACCCGATCGTCGTCTCGCTCGGCACCCTGCGTCCGCACTTCTACGCCGACCTCGCGCGCGAGATCAGTCCGGACGGCTTCGTGCTCGGCCTGAAGAAGCCGCACGGCCTGCAAGGCCTGATCCACTGGTTCAGCTACCGCAAGCTGGACGCCAGCCTCGACCCGGACGTGGCCGACCGCGCGAGCGCGCCGCACATCAGCGACGTGCATGCGGACTGGTTCCGCCAGCTGGCCGGCGTGGACATTCCGCCGGCCGGGCGCATCCCGTTCGTGCACATTCCCGGGCAGTTCGTCGAGGGTGCGAAGGCGCGCCTGCATGAATGGGGCTTCGACGGCCGCCGCGGCAAGCTCGTCTTCATCAACCCGTTCGCCAAGACGCGCAAGCGCTGCTGGCCCGTCGAGCGCGTGGCCGAACTGATCACGACGATGCGCGCCCAGCCGGAATGGCGCGACGCGTGCTTCATCGTCAACGCGGTGCCGCAGGAAGTGGACAACGTGAAGGCCATGCTGGCGCGCCGCCAGCTCGACCGCACGGAACTGTTCAGCGCCAACGAAAACTTCTTCCAGCTGCCCGCGATGCTGGCGCAGTGCGACCTGATCGTCTCGGTCGAGACGGCCGTGATGCACCTGGCGAATGCCGTGGGCGTGCCGGTCGTCGCGCTGATGCGCCAGAAGACGCCGGAATGGGCCCCGGTCGACAAGGCCAACTCCACCGTCATCACGGCGGATCAGCGACGGGACTGGGTCAAGGCGATTCCGGTCGATGCGGTGATGCACGCGCTGGCGTGAATACAAGGGCCGGTTGAACGCGTGGGCTCGGGGAGCCCACCCTACCGCAGCCGTAGGGTGGGCACCCTGTGCCCACGCGCTACTTAGCCGAAGGGAAGAACAACTGCTCCCCCGCCGGCTTGAATGACGCAATCTTCGCCTGCCCCTCCGGGGACGTGATCCACTCGATCAGCGCCTTCGCGCCCTTGTAGTTGATCCCCTTGTGCCTTTCCGGATTGACGGCAATGATCCCGTACGGATTGAACATCCGCTTGTCGCCCTCGACGAGAATGGCCAGCCCCGTCTTCGCTTGATAGGCGCCATACGTCGCGCGGTCCGTCAGCGTGTACGCGCCCATCTCCGCCGCCATGTTCAGCACCTCGCCCATGCCCAGGCCGGCGTTGACGTAGTTGCTGCCGGCGGGCTTCGTACCGGCCTGCCGCCAGTAGCCTTTCTCCATCACGTCCGTGCCGGAATTGTCGCCGCGCGAAATGAATTTCACGTTGGCCGCCGCGATCTTCCTGAAGGCCGCGATGACGTCGCGGCTGCCCTTCACCCCCGCCGGGTCGGCGACCGGTCCCGCGACAATGAAGTCGTTGTACATGACGTCGTGGCGGTCGATCCCCCAGCCCTCGGCCACGAATTTGTCTTCCAGCGCCCGCGCGTGCACGAGCGTCACGTCGACGTCGCCGTTCTTGCCCAGCTCCAGCGCCTTGCCGGTGCCCACCGAGATCACGTTGACCCTGATGCCCGTCTTCGCCTCGAACGCGGGCAGCAGGTAGCCCAGCAGGCCCGAGTTCTCGGTGCTGGTGGTGGTCGACAGTCGCAGCACCTTGTCGGACTGTGCATGCGCGAATGGCGTCGCGACCGCCAGGCCGGCGATGATGGTGAGGATGGAACGGCGCTGCATCGATTCTCCTAGCGGTATTCGAGATGTCCGTCGCGCAGCTTCAGCCGCTGCACGCCGGGCAGGTTGATCAGGTCGCGGTCGTGGCAGGCGATGATGACGCTGCTCCCCGCTTCGATCATGGTCGGGATCAGGGCGATCACCTGTTCGCGCGCGGCGCCGTCCAGGTTGGCCGTCGGCTCGTCCAGCAACAGCAGGCGCGGCGCCAGCACTTTTGCACGCGCGAGCGCCACGCGCTGTTTTTCGCCGCCCGACAGCCGGGTCGGGTCCGTGTCGCGCAGGTGCGCCACGCCGGCCCAGGCCATCGCCTCCTCCACGACGGGACGCACGGCCTCCGGCTTTTCGCCGCGCACGACGAGGCCGTAGCCGATGTTGTCGGCGACGCTCGTCGAGAACAGGATCGGGTGCTGGTGCACGTAGACGATGGCCCGGCGCAGTGCGCGCGGATACGGGTGCACGCGCAGGACGTCCTCGCCGGCGAAGCGCAGGCTGTCGATGTCGGCCCGCTCCAGGCCGCCCAGCACGCGCAGCAAGGTGCTCTTGCCGGCGCCGTTCATCCCCGTCAGCACGTAGGCGCTGTGCGTGGCGATCTCGAGCCGGTCGATGTCGAACAGCAGCCGGTCGCCGTGGCGCTTGCGCAGGCCGCGCACGCCCAGCAAGGCCTTGCGGCGCTCGTCGCGCTGCGAGGCGAGCCGTGACTCGTTCTCGTTCTCGTAGACGGCCGCCGAAATCTGCGAATGGATGCTGATGCTCATGCGCGCTCCCGGACCGTGTGGGCGTCGCCCTGCAGCAGCATCAGCGCGCCGTTCATCAGCAACGCAATCGACACGAGCACGATGCCGAGCGCGATGCCCTGCGCGAACTCGCCCTTGCTCGTCTCCAGCGCGATCGCGGTCGTGATCGTGCGGGTCTCGCCTTCGATGTTCCCGCCCACCATCAGCGCGCAGCCCACTTCCGAGATCACGCGGCCGAAGCCGGACAGCACGGCCGCCATCACGCCGAACCGCGCCTCGTGCAGCACGCGCACCATCACCTGCATGGGCGACGCGCCGAGCGCGATCGCGGTCTCGGCATAGCGCGCATCGAGCCCCTGCACGGCCGCCAGCGTAAAGGCGAGCAGCACGGGCAGCGCGACGACGCACTGGCCGAACACGATGCCGGGCTGCGAGAACAGCCATTGCAGGCCGCCCAGCGGCCCGTGGCGCGACAGCAGCAGGTACAGCAGGAGGCCGATCAGGACGGTCGGCAGCGACAGCGCCGCCTGCGCCAGCCAGATGACGATGCGCCGCCCGCGGAACTTGCGCATGGCGACGACGTAACCGATCAGGATCGCGGGCGGCGTGGCCAGCAGCAGGCCGACGATGCTCGTCTTGAGCGACACCCAGACGATGCGCCACAGGTCGGGATCCCCCGTGAACAGCAGCGTGAACGCGCGCGCGACGGCGTCGGCAATCGCATTCATGCCGTTCGCAACGTGCGCGCCGTCTCCAGCGCGGCGAGCCAGTCCGGCTCGAACACGAGACGCTCCGCGCCGGACAGCAGCAGGAAGTGATGGCCGCTGCAGCGCGCGAGCAGCGACATGCCGACCTGCTGCGCCACTCCATGCCCCATCTGCGTCGTGCCGGAGCGCGACAGCAGGAACGGAATACCCATCTGCGCGCCCTTGATGACCATTTCGGACGTCAGCCGCCCGGTCGTGTAGAACACCTTGTCGGCGCCGTCCATCCCCTCGAGCCACATCAGTCCCGCGATGGCGTCGACGGCATTGTGGCGGCCCACGTCCTCGATGAACCACAGCAGGTCGCCGTCGCTCGTGAACAGCGCGCAGCCGTGCACGGAGCCGGCCTGCTTGTACACGGATTGCTGGGTCCGCACGGTCTCGACGATGCGGTGCACGACGGACTGGCGCAGGCGCGCGTCGGGCGGCAGCACGATGCGGTCGACCTCGTCCATCAGGCCGCCGAACACGGAGCCCTGCCCGCAGCCCGTCGTGACGACTTTCCTGGCCGTGCGCGCCTCCACGTCCTGGATGCCGCCGCGCGTGACGACGGCCACGGCGTCCACGGACCAGTCGACCTGCACGGACACGATGTCGTCCAGCGACCGCACGAGGCGCTGGTTGCGCAGGTAGCCCAGCGTCAGCGCTTCCGGCGCCGCGCCCAGGGTCATCAGCGTGACGAGTTCGCGCTTGTCCACGTAGACCGTCAGCGGGCGCTCGGCCGGAATGTAGAGCGTCTCGCGGCGCCCACGCTCATCGATGGCCGTCACGGGATGCGTGAGCCCGGCGCTGGCCTGGGACAGTTGGGGACGATAAAAAGATGTCATGTCTGCAATTCTGCCACGTCGCCCAAAATCTGGCCGCCACCGTAGGAACCGGGGTGCACGACCTCGCCGCCCAGCCGCACGCGCACGGCGCAGTACTTGAATTCCGGGATCTTGCCGTATGGGTCCAGGGCGGCATTCGTCAGCCGGTTGATGGCCGCCTCGTAGTAACAGAACGGGACGAACACGGCGCCGCGCGGCGTGCCGTCGTCGGCTCGCGCATACAGCGCGACCTCGCCGCGGCGCGACGCGATCGTGATCACGTCGCCCGGCCGGCCCCCGAGCGCTTCCAGGTCGAGCGGATGCACGAGCGCGACGGGGTCCGGCTCCAGCGCGTCCAGCACGCCGGCGCGGCGCGTCATGCTGCCCGTGTGCCAGTGCTCGAGCTGGCGGCCCGTGATCAGCACGACCGGGTACTCGGTGTCGGGACGCTCGTCGGCCGGGATGATGTCGGCCGGGACGAAGCGCGCGCGGCCGCCTTCGCGCGGAAACTCGCGCGTGAAGACGACGGGTTCGCCCGGATCGCCCGGCGCACGGCACGGGTACGTGACGGCACCGTCATGTTCCAGCCGGTCCCACGTGATGCCGGCGATGCTGGGCATGAGGCGCCGTATCTCGTCGAACACGGCGGCCGGGCCGGCATATGCCCAGTCCAGCCCGAGGCGGTGCGCCATCTGCTGGATGATCCACAGGTCCTGGCGCGCATCGCCCGGCGGGTCCAGCGCCTGGCGGCCCAGCTGCACGACGCGGTCCGTGTTCGTGAAGCTGCCGGTCTTTTCCGCGAAGCTTGATGCGGGCAGGATCACGTCGGCCAGGTATGCCGTCTCCGTCAGGAAGATGTCTTGCACGACGAGGTGTTCCAGTGCCGCCAGCGCCTCGCGCGCGTGGTTCGCATCCGGGTCGGACATGGCCGGGTTCTCGCCCATGATGTACATGCCTTTGATCCCCCCTGCGAGGATGTCGTCCATGATCTCGACGACCGTCAAACCCGGCTTGCCGTCCAGCTTCCGTCCCCACGCGGCCTCGAACTTCGCCTGCGCCCGTGCATCGTCGACGCGGCGGTAATCCGGATACATCATCGGGATGAGGCCCGCATCCGACGCGCCCTGCACGTTGTTCTGGCCGCGCAGCGGATGCAGGCCCGTGCCGGGACGGCCGATCTGGCCCGTCATCAGCGCGAGCGCGATCAGGCAGCGCGCATTGTCCGTGCCGTGCACGTGCTGCGACACGCCCATGCCCCACAGGATCATCGATCCCTTCGATGTCGCATACAGCCGCGCCACGTAGCGGATCGTCTCCGCGGCTATGCCGCAGATGGGCGCCATCGCTTCCGGGCTGTAGTGCGCCACGTTCGCGGCCAGCGCGTCGTAGCCGCTCGTGCGGTCGGCGATGAACGCCGGGTCGACGAGGTTCTCTTCCACGATCGTGTGCATCATGGCGTTGAGCAGCGCGACGTCCGTGTCGGGCTTGAACTGCAGGAAGCGGTGCGCGTGGCGCGCGAGGTCGGAGCGGCGCGGGTCCGCGACCACGAGCTTTGTCCCCATTTTCGCTGCGTTCTTCATCCACGTGGCCGCGACGGGATGGTTGACGGTCGGGTTGGCGCCGATGACCAGCACGACCTCCGCGCGCGTCACGTCCATCACGGGGTTCGACACGGCGCCCGAGCCTATCCCTTCCAGCAGCGCGGCGACGGACGACGCGTGGCACAGCCGCGTGCAATGGTCGACGTTGTTGCTGCCGAAGCCCGTGCGCACGAGCTTCTGGAACAGGTACGCTTCCTCGTTGCTGCCCTTGGCCGAGCCGAAGCCGGCCAGCGCGCGCCCGCCGTGCGCGTCGCGGATGCGCGCGAGGCCGCCACCGGCCACCTCGAGCGCTTCGTCCCACGTCGCTTCGCGGAATACGTCCAGCACGCGGTCCGGGTCCATCGTGAAGTCGCCGCGTTTCGGCACGCCTTCGCGGCGGATCAGCGGCCTGGTGAGCCGCTGCGGATGGTGCGCGTAGTCGTAGCCGTAGCGCCCCTTCACGCACAGGCGGCCGTGGTTGGCGGGTCCGTCGCGGCCCTCCACGCGCACGATGCGGTTGTCCTTCACGTGGTACGTCAGCTGGCAGCCCACGCCGCAGTACGGGCACACGGAATCGACCTGCTTGTCGGGCACGACGAGTGCCGCACCGCGCGCCGGCGCCAGCGCCCCCGTCGGACAGGCCTGCACACATTCGCCGCACGCGACGCACGTGGACGCGCCCATCGGGTCGCCCTGGTCGAACACGATGCGCGCATTTTCTCCGCGGCCGGCGAGGCCGATCACGTCGTTGACCTGCTCGTCGCGGCACGCGCGCACGCAGCGCGTGCACTGGATGCAGGCGTCGAGGTTCACCTCGATCGCGGCATGGCTCGCGTCCGCCGGCGGCAGCGCGCGCGTGGCGGGAAAGCGCGGCGTGCCCACGCCCAGCTTATTTGCCCACTGCGCGACCTCGTCGTCGCGCGTGCGGGGCGCAGTGCGGACCGTACTCGGTAAATCGGACAGCAGCAGCTCCAGCACCATCCGGCGTGCGGCGACGGCGCGCTCGCTGTCCGTACGCACCTTCATGCCGGCCACCGGATGGCGGCAGCACGACGGCGCCAGGGTGCGTTCGCCGTCGACTTCCACGACGCACGCGCGGCAGTTACCGGCCGGTTCCAGCCCGTCCTTGTGGCACAGGTGCGGCAGGGCGATGCCGGCGCGGGCCGCGGTCTCGAAGATCGTCTCGAACGGTTGCGCTTCGACTTCCCGGCCGTCGAGTTCGAACGTCACGCTCATGATCCCCCCAGCTCATGCGGAAAATACCTGATGACGCAGTCGAACGGATTCGGCGCCGCCTGGCCCAGGCCGCAGATCGACGCGTCGCGCATCACCTGCGACAGCTCGGCCAGCAGCGCGGTGTCCCACGTCGCCCGCTCCATCAGCGCGACGGCCTTCGCGGTGCCGGCGCGGCACGGCGTGCATTGGCCGCACGATTCGTCGCGGAAGAAGCGCAAGGTGTTCAGCGCGGCGGCGCGGGCCGTGTCGCGGTCGGACAGCACGACGATGGCGGCCGAACCGATGAAGCAGCCATGGCGCTGCAGCGTGTCGAAGTCGAGCGGAACGTCGGCCATCGAGGCCGGCAGGATGCCGCCCGACGCGCCGCCCGGCAGGTAGGCATAGAACGTGTGCCCCTCCCGCATGCCGCCGCAGTATTCGTTCAACAGTTCCTGCATCGTGATGCCGGCCGGCGCCAGTTTTACCCCGGGCTCGCGCACGCGGCCCGACACGGAAAACGAGCGCAGCCCCTTCCGCCCGTGGCGGCCCCGGTTCGTGAACCATTCCGCGCCGCGCTCGACGATGTCGCGCACCCAGTACAGCGTTTCCATATTGTGTTCCAGCGTGGGTCGCCCGAACAGGCCGATCTGCGCGACGTACGGCGGGCGCAGGCGCGGCATGCCCCGCTTGCCCTCGATCGATTCGATCATCGCGGATTCCTCGCCGCAGATGTACGCGCCGGCGCCGCGCCGCAGGACGATGTCCGGCAGGTCGGGCACCGGCGGATCGGCGCGCAGCCGGTCGAGTTCCCGCTCCAGCATGGCGCGCAGGCCGTGGTATTCGTCGCGCAGGTACAGGTAGATCGTCTCGATGCCCACGGCCCACGCGGCGACGAGGGCGCCTTCCAGGAAGCGGTGCGGGTCGCGCTCGAGGTAATGCCGGTCCTTGAACGTGCCCGGCTCGCCTTCGTCGATGTTGACGGCCATGAGGCGCGGGCCCGGCTCGTTCCTGACGATGCGCCACTTGCGCCCGGCCGGAAAACCGGCGCCGCCCAGGCCGCGCAGGCCGGACGCCATCAAGGTCACGATCACGCTCTCCGGGTCGAATCGCCCTTCCGTGCACGCACGCAGCAGCCGGTAGCCGCCGGCGTCGCGGTAGGCGTCGTAATCGAGGTGGCCCGTGTGCACGTCGGTGGTCGCGCGCGCGCTGACGGCGGCCAGCACCGACTCGGCGCTCGCATGGGTGACGGGC
>NZ_JBKYMO010000016.1:0-33405 GCF_047302915.1 Massilia sp. CT11-108
CTGTCGCCGCGCTGGGCGCCGAGATCGAATGGGCCGCGCGCCTGCTCGATGCGCCGGCGGCGCGGCTCGTCACGCCGGAAGGCCCGCGCGACGTACTGCTCGACGAGGTGGAGCGGCTGATGTCGTCCACGGCACTAGTCGTCGACGGCTGTTTGAACGCCGTGCACCACCTCGGCACGGCTATCCCGCTGGCCCGGCGCCCGATCCTGTTCGCGCTGGTCCGCACGCTGGCCGAGGCCTGGCCGCAGGATGCCGCGCGCGACACGTTGATACTGGCCGCCTTCCGCATCCGCCATCCGGACGAGCACGCGTCCGTGCTGGCCCTGCTGGCGGACGGCGAGGCGTGGTCCAGTTCCGCGCTCGCGCTGGCACTGGGCACGAGCCAGCGCACCATCCAGCGTTCGCTGGAAGCGCTGGCGGGAAGCGGCAAGATCCAGGCGTTCGGCCAGGGCCGCGCGCGCCGCTGGTCGATGCTGCCGTTGCCCGGTTTCGCGACAACTTTGTTACTCCCGACCGCACTCGGCGTTCCCTAGAATGACCGCATGAAAACGACAACCGCCCACATCGTCCGCGAATACGGACCCTACGACAACAAGCCCGGCGTGCACGGCGTCTCCTTCGACGGCAAGCAACTGTGGTTCGCGTCCGGCGACCACGTGAATGCCGTCGATCCGGCCAGCGGCGAACTGCGCCGCTCACTTGCCGTCCAGGCGCATGCAGGCACGGCCTTCGACGGCCGCTACCTGTACCAGATCGCGGACAGCCGCATCCAGAAGATCGACCCGGCTACAGGCACGGTCCTGTCGAGCATCCCGACGCCGGAAGGCGGCGGCGCGGGCCTTACGTGGGCCGAAGGCTCGCTGTGGATCGGCCAGCACCGCGCGCGCAAGATCCACCGCCTCGATCCGGAGACCGGCGCGATCCTGCACACGATCGAATCGAAGCGCTTCGTCACGGGGGTGACGTGGCTGAACGGCGAGCTGTGGCACGCGACCTGGGAAAACGAACAGAGCGACCTGCGCCGGGTCGATCCGCGCACGGGCGACGTGCTGCAAACCGTCGACATGCCGCCCGGCGTGCTGGTATCCGGTCTCGAGTCCGACGGCGTCGACCGTTTTTATTGCGGCGGTGGGGGCAGCGGCAAGATCCGCGTCGTGCAAAAGCCGGAATAAAAAAAACGGCGGACATCGCTGTCCGCCGCATTAACTTGAGTATCACCTCAAGACCATCAAACAACCGGGCACGTCGAAAAACCTGCTACGCGTTGCAGATTCCGTCTGCGATGCTCGCTGTACTCTCGTACAGCTGCGCTTCTCAACAAAATCTGCTGCCGCTCGCGACGGTTTTTCGAGGTGCCCTACCACCAAACCTTTTCAGGCCACTGCTGCCTCTTCGGCGCACAGCTTCAGGCTGGCGTGACGCGGCGCGTTCAGGCCGGCCATCAGCGCGTCCTGGTGCTCTTCCAGCAGGGCGAACACGGCATCCTTCGACAGCACGTACTGCTCCAGCAGCGTGTCCTTGATCGACACGATCACCTCTTCGTAGTCGCGGATCGAATTCAGCGTGTAGTTATAGAGCTCGTCCGATTTCTCCTCGACCTGGCGCAGCGTGTGCTCGCCCGACGCGTCGTTCTGCAGCTGGCTGTAGTCGATCTTGGCGCGCGAATACATCGACAGGCGGCCAACCATCAGGCTCAGCATCTTCGTGATCTTTTCGATGTCGTTCTGGCTACCCACCGAGATACCGCGTGCGCCGTAGAACAATTCCTCCGCCGCGACGCCGCCGTACAGGCCGATCACGTCGCGCTCCAGTTCTTCCAGCGTGCGCAGCGACATGTCCTCACCGGACTGCAGCACATAACCCAGCGCACCGATCTTGGACACCGCTTCCGTGCTGATCTTCAGCAGATGCGACTTTTCCTTGACCTCGCTCAGGCTCATGCCGGCGCGCAGGAACGGGTCGATCTGCATGAAGAAGTGGCCCAGTTCGTGCACGGCGATGCGCTCGCGCTGCTTGAGCTTCTCGGCCGTCGTGGCGCGGTCGGTCAGGCCGATCGTGGCACGCTCGTAGGCACGGAACAGCAAATCGGTATTGATGATCGCCTTTTCCTGGATCGAAATCATCGACGCGCGCTCGACCACGGTCTCCAGCAGTGCCGGGCTCAGGTTCTGGGTGATTTCCGCGACCTGGTCCAGATCGAGGTCGTTCCAGTCCACGAGACCTTCTTTCTTGCGTGACAGGAAGCTGCGCAGGAGTTCCTTGCGCTCGCCCTTGTTCGGCAGGCGGAAATTGATCTTCACGGAGAAGCGGCGCAGCATGGCTTCGTCCATGTCCGTCGACGCATCGTCGAAGTTCGAGGCCACGACCCAGATCACGCCCTGGCCCTTGTCGCTCTTGACGCCGTCCAGCAGGCCCAGCAGGGTGTTGGCGGTGTCGTCTTCCCATTTCTTTTCGCTGCGGCCGCGCGGCATGAACAGGCTTTGCGCTTCATCCAGGAAGATGATGCAGCGGCCCTTGCCCGACGCCTTGCGGTACAGGGCGTTCAGCGCCTTCGAACCGCCGCCGACGTAGCCCGATTCCAGCGCCGAGCCGGACGCCTGGATCAGCGGGATGTCGAGGCGCTTGGCCAGGTAGCCCACCAGCTTGGTTTTACCGGTACCGGCCGGCCCCGTCAGCATGACGTTGAACGGCTTGTCGATGTTGTGCTCTTTGTACAACTCGCGGTTGCGGATCATGTCTTCCAGGTGCAGCACTTCCTGCTTGATGTCTTCCATGCCGATCAGGTCGTCCAGGCTGCCCTTCAGCTTGTCCGGCGTGATCATCTGGCTGCTCATGCCCATGCCCGGGATACCGAATTTCATGGCGTACAGGATCACCAGCAGCACCGTGATGTCGAGCGCATGGCGCTTCAGGAAGTCGACGATGTCGGCACCGACGCCTTCGCCTTCGTCCTGCAGGACGGCCTTGTGCGACGCCAGGTATTCATCCTTGGCGATCGAATACGGGATGGCGTTCTTCAGCAGCACTTCGCGCTCCAGCGACAGGTGCGACGTGCTCGGCACCTTCACCACGTGCAGTTGCGGCGCATCCTTGTACTTGTAGATATAGCGCGGCGAATCCGACAGCGGCTTCGCGACGAGCAGGTAGTCGAGACGATCCTTCTGGGCAGCCAGCTGGGTGATCTCGGAGATATTCTGCGAGTAGACGACCGGCGACGGATCTTGCGGGATATCGGCCTTGTAGATTGCCCAGCCCGTCAGCACGCCGAGCAGTACGGCGGTCAGAATCCGGACATAAACATTCTTAAAAGCAATTTGAAGTCGAGCAAAATTGGGCATATCGGTACTCTTACAAGGTCGAAGGTGCGTGATACGGCATGTGTTATTACGTGCCTTCCGGAGTGCCGAGCGGACGCGAAAGGCGGCGGTGCGGGGACCGCGGGGTATTCAAACGTGTGCGTTTGATATTGTTTTGATGCCCGAAGGCAATGGGGATATGGAGACTATACTCGCAAAGAAAAGCGACGTGTATACCGTGCGGTGAAAAAATTTTGAATCGCAACACGGCTGATCAAATTGACATCAGATTTCATTGTCCATCCCATACATTCAATAAATAAATCGCAATAAGTTGTCTCGTATTTAGCGTTTTATCAATAGCCAATCGATTAATTAATTGCATTTGTTTTATTTAAAAATGATTAATTTTGCCATCTGTTTATCGTGCTTTAACGGCACGTAACGGACGCAATGCATGGCGCATTTTTGCTATGCTGGGATCATCCGCATGACGCCGCCAACGGTCATGCGGATTACGTACCCCACAGTCAGACGATGCATGGATAAGGAATGACCGTGAAACGATACGCACTTGCCGCAACGCTCAGTCTCTTGATGGGTGGCGCCGTCCAGGCTGCCGCCATTGACCTCGACAACAGTCACGCCGTGCTGCGCATGCGGGGCGTGACCGATCTGTCGACGGTAAATCACAACGAAGTGGTGGCGCCGCCTTCCCCTTCGATGTCCGAACTTCCGGAACCGGAAGTGTTTGCCATGATGCTGGTCGGCCTGATCCTGATCGGTTACCGGGCCAGCCGTGACAGCAGCGAGAAATTCAAATAAGGAAAAGAAAGACTTTTCCGCATGACGCGGAAATGTTGATCGACGGCGCCGCAAGGCGCCGTTTTTCCTGGTTTGCAGCTCAGGCCGGCAATTCCTGGCACAGCGTATGGAGTTTGCTCAGCGTCGCCCAATTGCGCGTTGTCGTCGCATCGCCCAGTTTCTTGCCCAGTGCGGCCACGACCGGACTGTCGAGAATGCCCTCCGGGCACCAGACATAGGCCGCGCGCTCGCCCAGCGCCATCGCCCCCGGCCGCCAGTCCTGGCCGCACAGCGTTTCGACGGCCTCGCGCGAATGGGGTCCGGCGAGAATGAACGTCAGCAGGCGGGAATGGTCCGTTGCCTGGTCGAGCAAGGGATTGGAAGCAATGATCGCATCGAGGTCATCGCAACTGAGCACGACGGTGCGGGATGCGACACCGAGCTTGAGCACGAGCGCTTCCTCGATTTCGGCCGCGACCGTGTCATGTGGCTTGGCCGGACCGGTGAACACGACGTTGCCGCTGTTGAGGAGACTTCGCACGTGTTCGTAGCCGAGATCCGCGATCAGCTTGCGCAGGTCGGCCATGGCGATGCGTTTCGCCCGCCCGACATTTACGCCTCTTAATAAAACAATGTAGCGTTTTCTAGTCATCCAGGCATGGTACGGCGCCCGAATTAGATAAGCATTAAGACACCGGCTTACAACACCGGGGCCCGCAGGCGCTCACACCCTCCTTACCGGATGGTAATATTCAATCCATTGTAAAAATTAAATTAAATGAGGGAAGCATGAGCGGTCCTTTCCACCTGACGCCGCTGGCCGAGACCCGACCGGGCATGGTGTTGTCCGACGTCGTGCGCGACGGGAAAGGCAATGTGTTACTGGCACAGGGCATTGTGCTGACCGAATCCATGCTGGCGTCGCTGGGACGGCATGGCATCGACATGTTGCCGATCCTCCAGGCGACACCCGAACCGCTGCCCATCGATCCGGAAGCGGTCCAGGCACGGCTCGATCACATCTTCCGCAAGCACGACCGCGACGACCTCGGCGACTGGGCCACCGGGATCCTGCGGCGCTACGTGGAAGACTACCGCCTGCAGCGCGAGGTGAACCCATGAACCGCCTGACACCCGAACAACTGGCCGCCGGCGTGCAAGACTTGCCGTCGCTGCCCGCCGTCGTCATGGAATTGCTCAGCAGCATAGAGCAGGAAGACATCGACATCTCGGTGCTGGCAAAAAAAGTGTCGTACGACCAGGCCTTGACCGCAAAAACGTTGCGTCTGGCCAATTCCTCGACGTATGGCCTGCAAGTGAAGGTCACGACGATCCAGCAAGCCATCACGTTCCTCGGCTTCCAGACGACGCGCAACCTGATCACGGCGGCCGCCATCACGGGTTGCTTCCCGAGCGGACGCTGCGAGGGCTTCCACGACAAGGCGTTCTGGCGCCATTCGATCGCCACGGCCGCGTGCGCCCGTGCGTTGGCGCGCCGGATGCGTTTCAACCAGGACATCGCCTTCACGGCCGGTCTGCTGCATGACATCGGCCGGCTCGTGCTGGTGACCGGTCATCCGGACGCCTATGCCCAGGTCGTGGCCTGGCACGCGCACCACGGCGGCGACTGGCAGGACGCCGAACAGGCGGTCCTCGGTATCGACCACGTCGACGCGGGGGTCGCACTGGCCGACCACTGGAATTTCTCGAGCACCATGCGCCAGGCGATCGCGTACCACCACGCGCCCGACATCCACGGCGCGGGGTTCCTGGCAACGATCGTGCACGTGGCCAACGCCATCGTGCACGCACTCGACCTGGCCGGCGACGACGAGGAACTGGTGCCGCGCGTATCCAGCGTGGCCTGGGATGCGATGGGATTGAATGAAGAAGCCTATCTGCACCTGTTCCGCGAAACGGAACTGCAGTTCGGCGAAATGTCGACCATCCTGATGGCTTGAAAAGGGCCGATCAAGCCCAGGATGATCGATCGTGACGGCAGCGAAGGGTTGCTTCGCTGCCGGGTCTGTCCGAAGGCATGACAGGACCGGCTGTCATGCCTGCGGCATCAGTGCGCATAGTTTCCCGACGGCTTTGTCGAAGACGATGCGTCGTTCGATTGCGCTGGCTGAGCTTGCGACTGAGCTTGTTGCTGTTGCGCAGCCTGCTGAGCAGCTTGCTGTGCAGCTTTTTCCTCAGGCTTCGGGCGGCCCTGGGCATCCGACAGGCGATATTTGGTGCGGCGATCGCCCATCAGGTCACGCAGGTCGCGGATGCTCATGCCGGTCACTTCGTGCATGCGGATCAGCAGCGAGGCGCCGACCGGCAGGCGGTGGTGGCGGATCTTGCTGATCACCGGCGGAGCGACTTCCAGCATGCGCGACAGCGCAGCGTCGTTCTTCAGCTGCATCTTGCCCAGCAGAATGTCCAGCAGGTGGTTCGGGTTGTAGCTTTCCTGTGATGACAAAGCGTGATGTGCCATGATGACCTCGTAAATGGTTAAAATAGTTCTCTTACGAACCGTGTTTAATGACTAAGTTTCATCAACATAAGTTCCCGGATTGCGAGACCGACTGACCAGGCATCCACCTGACATATCGGCCGGCGCATCTCCGGACCGCGTGCGCTCCCTTGGCGGGAAGCGAAAAACGAATGCAGCGTTGGAACCCTGTCCGGGCGCCGCGACCGAACTGCCGTCGCCGCTGCGGTTTTTGCACTCCCCGCTTCCCACATGCACTTGTCTTTCGGACAAATTATCAAACTCATATGTCGGGCTCACACTCGACCTGAGCACGAAATTCATTGGCCGAAATCAAGCTAACCTGTGGAAAGCTTGTCACATAGTCATTTCAGCACATGGTGACAAATTGTGGCGCACGCAAGTGTTTTTTTGGACTAATTTTGCAATTGCCGAGCTACACGATCTCCTTGATTTACAAGAAGAAACTAATTCAAGTCGAATCGGCAACTTTAAAGATAACAGCTAGAAAGAAAAATTCAAGATTTAACAATGTAACCGACTGTAGAATTGTTGCCATCAGAAAATCTTGAATTCCGCGCAGCACCGAATGTCGACGCGCACGGCCCCACGCACCGCTTTTTCGGCGTGTTTCCGATTTACGGTAAACTGCATTCCACTTGTCAAAGCATCAGCACTTAGAAGCATTCCATGCAGAAAAAAGTATTCATCAAGACCTTCGGTTGCCAAATGAACGAGTACGACTCGGACAAGATGGCGGACGTGCTGGGCGCGTCCGATGGGCTCGTACGTACCGACACGCCGGATGATGCCGACGTGATCCTGTTCAACACCTGCTCCGTGCGCGAAAAAGCGCAGGAAAAGGTGTTTTCCGACCTCGGCCGACTGAAGGAACTCAAGCGCGCCAAGCCCGACCTGATCATCGGCGTGGGCGGCTGCGTGGCGTCGCAGGAAGGCGAAGCCATCGTCAAGCGCGCGCCGCACGTGGACATGGTGTTCGGCCCGCAGACCTTGCACCGCCTGCCGCAGATGATCCAGCTGCGCCGCCACACGGGCGCGGCCCAGGTCGACATCAGCTTCCCGGAGATCGAAAAGTTCGACCACCTGCCCCCGGCCAAGGTCGAGGGTCCGGTCGCCTACGTGTCGATCATGGAAGGCTGCAGCAAATACTGCAGCTACTGCGTGGTGCCGTACACCCGCGGCGAGGAAGTCTCGCGCCGCTTCGAGGACGTGCTGACGGAAGTCGCCGGCCTGGCCGCGCAGGGCGTCAAGGAAATCATGCTGCTGGGGCAGAACGTGAACGCCTACCGCGGCGCGATGGAGTCGGGCGAAATCGCCGATTTTGCGCTGCTGCTGGAATACGTGGCCGAGATCCCCGGCATCGAGCGCCTGCGCTTCGTCACCAGCCATCCGAAGGAATTCACCCAGCGCCTGATCGACGCGTACGCGAAGATTCCGCAGTTGGTGAACCACCTGTACCTGCCCGTGCAGCACGGCTCCGACCGCATCCTGCAGGCGATGAAGCGCGGCTACACGGGCCTGGAATACAAATCGATCATCCGCCGCATCAAGGCGGTGCGGCCCGACATCTCGATCTCGTCCGACTTCATCGTCGGCTTCCCGGGCGAGACGGACGCCGATTTCGAAGCGATGATGAAGCTCGTCGAAGATGTCGGCTTCGACAACAGCTTTTCCTTCATCTTCAGCAAGCGCCCCGGCACCCCGGCCGCCAACCTGGCGGACGACACCCCGCACGAGGTCAAGCTCGCGCGCCTGCAACGCCTGCAGGCGCAGATCGACGCCAACACCCGCAAGACCAGCGCAAGCATGGTCGGCACCGTGCAGCGCATCCTGGTGGAAGGCCCGTCCAAAAAAGGCGGCGGAGAACTCCAGGGGCGGTCCGAGAACAACCGAGTCGTCAACTTCTTCCCGGGCGACGACAGCGATGCGCTCATCGGCCAGCTGGTCGACGTGCGCATCACCGAGAGCCTGGATTACACCCTGCGCGGCGACCTGGTCGCCCGCATTGATACGATTGCCAAAGCCAGTTGAAAACGCCTACCCAGCCTTCGTACTTCTTCCCCGAGCCGCTCGATAACACGCGGCTCGCCCACCTCTGCGGCCCGCTCGACGAAAACCTGCGCCAGATCTCGGCCGCCCTCGACGTGACCATTTTCCGGCGCGGCGAGAAATTCATCGTCAGCGGGACCAATGCCGAACGCGCCGTCGAGCTGCTCGAACGCTTCTACGCGGTGGCCGACAAGGTCGTGCCGATCGAGGAAGTGCAGCTGGCGCTGGTCGAACAGCGCGCCGGGCTGAAGCCCAAGTCCGCCGACGCCGAAGCGCCGCCGCCGAAGGAACCCGGCGCCTCCGTCACGGAAGAAGCCGACGAGGTCGACGACGAGGAACTGGTCAGCCCGATGCTCAAGACGCGGCGCCACGACCTGCGCGGCCGCACGCCGCACCAGATCCAGTACCTGAAGGCCGTGCTCGAACACGACATCAGCTTCGGCATCGGCCCGGCCGGCACCGGCAAGACCTATCTTGCCGTCGCCTGCGCCGTCGACGCCCTCGAACGCGACGCCGTCAAGCGCATCATCCTGACGCGTCCGGCCGTGGAAGCGGGCGAGCGCCTGGGCTTCCTCCCGGGCGACTTCGCGCAGAAGGTCGACCCGTATCTGCGCCCGCTGTACGACGCGCTGTACGACCTGCTCGGCTTCGACCGCACGCAGAAGCTGTTCGAGAAACAGGTGATCGAGATCGCGCCGCTCGCGTTCATGCGCGGCCGCACCCTGAATCACGCGTTCGTGATCCTCGATGAAGCGCAGAACACGACGGCCGAACAGATGAAGATGTTCCTGACCCGCATCGGCTTCGGCAGCAAGGCCGTCGTCACGGGCGACGTCACCCAGGTCGACCTGCACAAGACGCAGCGCAGCGGCCTCGTCGACGCCATGCACGTCTTGAAGGACGTGCGCGGCATCGCGTTTACCCAGTTCTCCAGCGCCGACGTCGTGCGCCACCCGATGGTGGCCCGCATCGTCGACGCCTACGAAAAGGCCGCGTCGATGCAGGAACTCGGCGCACTCCCGGGCACTTTGACCAAACCAGCCGCTACCCGCCATGCAAGAAAAAAAGCATAACCTCGAACTGGACGTCCAGTACCCCGACACCCGCCTCGAAGCGGATATCACGCCCGAACTGGTGGAGCGCTGGGTGCGTGGCGCCCTCCTCGGCCCGGCCGAGCTGGCGATCCGCTTCGTCGACGCCGAGGAAGGCCAGACGCTGAACCGCGAATACCGCGGCAAGGACTACGCCACCAACGTGCTCACCTTCGCGTACAACGAGGGCGCGGAAATCGCCGACGACGAGCCGACGCAGGCCGACATCGTCCTGTGCACGGACGTGCTGCAGCGCGAAGCGGACGAGCAGAAGAAGACGGTCGAGGAACACGCGGCGCACCTCGTCGTGCACGGGGTGCTGCACGCGCAGGGCTTCGATCACGAGACGGACGAGGAAGCGGAGGAGATGGAACAGCTCGAGCGCGACATCATGGAAGCGCTGGGGTATCCGGATCCGTATGAGGAAAACGAATAGCTTGAACACCGTCGTTCCCGCGAAAGCGGGAACCCATACGTCGCGTCCACATTGGCTCAGCATGGGTCCCCGCCTGCGCGGGGACGACGACGTTATGCCTTCTTCAGCTGCTCCCCGATCGGCAGCTTGCGCACCCGCTTCCCGGTCGCCGCAAACACCGCATTCGCCAGTGCCGGCGCGATCCCCGCGGTCCCCGGCTCGCCGATCCCGCCCGGATCGTCGTGGCTGTTCACGATATGGACTTCCACCGCCGGCGATTCCGGCATGCGCATCACGCGGTAGTCGGAGAAGTTCGACTGCTGCACCCGCCCCTTCTCGACCGTCACCTCGTCCCACAGCGCCGCGCTGGCGCCGAACACGATGCCGCCCTCCATCTGCGCGACGATGGTGTCGGGATTGACGTTCTGGCCGCAGTCGACCGCGCACACGACGCGGTGCACGCGCACGTCGCCGTCCGGCCCGACGGACACTTCCGCCACCTGCGCCATGTAGCTGCCGAACGCGAACTGCGTCGACACGCCCCGTCCCAGCTTGCGGCCCGCGATCGGTTTCAGCGGTTTGCCCCAGCCGGCCTTCTCGGCCGCCAGGTTCAGCACGGCCAGCGTGCGCGGCGATTTCTGCAGCAGCGCACGGCGGAACGCGACGGGGTCCGTCTTGCTCGCGTACGCCAGCTCGTCGATGAAGCTCTCGACGACGAACACGTTGTGCGTGGGGCCGACCCCGCGCCAGAACGCGGTCGCGAGGCCCGGCGGCTCGTGCCGCACGTATTCGACGCGGATCGCCGGGATCGAATACTGGATGTCGGCCGCCGCTTCCACCGCATCCGGGTCGACGCCGTTCTTGACCATCGGCGGCGCGAAGCGCGCCATGATCGACGACCCGGTCACACGGTGGAACCACGCCACGGGCATGCCCTTGTCGTCGATGCGCGCCGACATGCGGTCGACGTAATAGGGGCGATACATGTCGTGCTGGATGTCTTCCTCGCGGGTCCAGACGATCTTCAGCGGCCCCTTGGCCAGCTTGGCGAATTCCACGGCCTGGATCACGTTGTCGACTTCCAGCCGGCGCCCGAAGCCGCCGCCGATGTAGTGGTTATGGACGCGGACCTTCTCGAGCGGCAGGCCCGTGATCTTCGCGGCCGCGCCCTGCGCCAGCGCCGGGACCTGCGTGCCGACCCAGATGTCGCAGCCGTCGGTTTTCAGGTCGACCGTGCAGTTCATCGGTTCCATCGTCGCGTGCGCGAGGAACGGGACTTCGTAGATGACGTCGATGCGCCGCCCCGGCCCGGAGTCCAGCGCCTTCAGGGCATCGCCCTTGTCGGCGGCGATGGCACCCGTGTTCTGCGACACCTTCATCATGTCCGCGACGATGCCGGCCGTGCTGACGTTGGCGTTCGGACCATCGTCGAAGCGCGGCGCCGCCGCCAGCAGCCCCTGTTTCGCGGCCCAGAAGTGATCCGCCACGACGGCCACCGCGCCCTCGATGCGCAGCACCTGGCGCACGCCTTTCACGGCCAGCGCCTTCTGCTCGTCGACGGCGGCGACCTTGCCGCCCAGGACGGGTGACGCCGCCACGGCCGCGATGCCCATGTTGGGCAGGCGCGCGTCGATGCCGAACTGCGCGGAACCGTTCACCTTCGCGGGCGAATCGAGGCGCTTGATCGCCTTGCCGACCAGCGTGAACTGGGCCGGATCCTTCAGCTTGACCTCGGCCGGGAACGTCAGCTTCGACGCGGCTTCCGCGACTTCGCCGAAGTGCACCTGCCGGTTCGACGCCTCGTGGCGGATCGTCCCGCCCACGACTTTCAGGTCGCCCGGCTCGACGTTCCAGTTCTTCGCGGCGGCCTGCACGAGCACCGTGCGGACTTTGGCACCCGCTTCGCGCAGCGGTTTGTAGGTCGCGCGGATCGAGGTCGAGCCGCCCGTCACCTGGCCGCCCAAAAGAGCGTCCGCGTACAGCGAATTGTTCGCGGGCGCCTGCTCCAGCTTCACTTTCGACAGATCGGCACCCAGTTCCTCGGCCAGCAGCTGCGGCAGCGAGGTGAACGTGCCCTGCCCCATCTCGACCTTGTGGATGATGAGGGTGACGATGCCTTCGCGGTCGATGCGGATGAACGCGTCGTGCGCGAGGCCCGGCTGCTCGTTCGTCATCGCGGTCGACGCCTGGCCGACGGCCTTCTCGGACGGCGGTTCCTTGCGGTCGTTGGCCGGCGCGTCGCCCTGTTTCGTACAGCCGAACAGCGAGAAGCCGAACAGCAGGCCGCCACCGGCCACGCCGCCCGCTTTCAGCAGCTGGCGGCGTTTGCTCGAGATCTGTTCCATGCGGTCATCCCCTTTCATGCCTGCCCCGATGCGATCTTGATCGCCTTGCGAATGCGGTTGTACGTACCGCAGCGGCAGATATTGCCGGCCATGGCGTTGTCGATGTCGGCGTCGCCCGGCTTCGGCGTCGCGTGCAGCAGCGCGGTGGCGGACATGATCTGGCCCGACTGGCAATACCCGCACTGGACGACGTCGATCTTGCGCCACGCATCCTGCACCTTCGCCCCGACCGGGTCGTTGCCGATCGCCTCGATGGTCGTGATCTTCTTGCCGGCCGCGGCCGACACGGGGGTCACGCACGAGCGGATGGCCTGGCCGTCCAGGTGCACGGTGCAGGCGCCGCACAGGGCGACGCCGCAGCCGAACTTCGTGCCGGTGAGCCCCATCACGTCGCGCAGGGCCCACAGCAGGGGCATGTCGTCGGGGACATCGAGGTTGGTGGTGGTGCCGTTGACGTTCAAGGCGGGCATGGCGATTCCTTTCCTTAGCGAATGAGCAACTATAGGACGAAGCCTAGCAGCAATGGCGCACGGCTGCTTGAACGTGGATGTCTGCATAAAAATCAGGCATTCCGGCTTTTGGTGTATCCTATGGCCCATCGCAACAACGGCTTCACGCCAACTATGCCCGAGCACCCTGCTGACGTCCGTTCGGACGTTAAAACCCACCGGTCGCTGTTCGAACGGTTGACCGCACTGATTTCCCCCGAGCCCGAAAACCGCGCCGAACTGCTGGAAGTTCTGCACGACGCCCACGAACGCAACCTCATCGACGCCGACGCGCTCTCCATGATCGAGGGCGTGTTCCAGGTGTCCGACCTGTCGGTGCGCGACATCATGATCCCGCGCTCCCAGATGGACGTGATCGACATCACCAAGCCGATCGAGGAATGGCTGCCCATCGTGCTGGAAACGGCTCACTCGCGCTTCCCCGCCATCGAGGGCGAGCGCGACAAGGTGGTCGGCATCCTGCTCGCCAAGGACCTGTTGCGCTACTACGCGGAAGAATCGTTCGACGTGCGCGACATGCTGCGCCCGGCGATCTTCATCCCGGAATCGAAACGCCTGAACGTGCTGCTGCGCGACTTCCGCGCGAACCACAACCACATGGCCATCGTCGTCGACGAATACAGCGGCGTGGCCGGCCTGATCACCATCGAGGACGTGCTGGAACAGATCGTCGGCGACATCGAGGACGAGTACGACTTCGACGAGGAAGAAGACAACATCCTCTCCATCAAGGAAGGCCAGCACGGCTCGCGCTGGCGCGTGAAGGCGCTGACGGAGATCGAGCAGTTCAACGAAGAGATCGGCGTCGACCTGCCCGAGGACGACGTCGACACCATCGGCGGCCTCGTGGCCAGCCACCTCGGCCGCATGCCGCACAAGGGCGAGGTGTTCGACCTCGAGAACCTGCGCTTCGAAGTGCTGCGCGCCGATGCGCGCCAGATCCACGTGCTGCTGGTGGAAAAACTCCCGGCCGTCGACGACGAACACGATTGACGCGGGGCCCCCAGCATTGATTGAATCCAGCCTGAACCTGCGGCGCCGCCGCAAGCCCGCCGTGGCGCCCGATCCCGCGCTGCGCGGCACGCGGCCGAGCGTTACCGGCCTCGCCGTCGCGGCGCTGGCCGGCGCCCTGAGCCTGTTCTCGTTCGAACCGTTCGGCTGGTGGCCTGTCCAGTTCCTGTCGCTCGCCTATTTGTTCTACCAGGTCGGCATGGGCAGTTCCGTAAAGCGGGCCGTGTTCCTCGGCTGGGCATTCGGCTTCGGCTGGTCCGTGGCCGGCATGCACTGGCTGTATATTGCGCTGAACCGCTTCGGCGGCCTCGCCGCGCCGCTGTCCGCCATCGCCATCGCCCTGCTGGGCCTTTACATGGGCCTGTTCGGCGCGTTCGCGGCGGGCGTGTCGTCGTGGCTGCGCAAGCGCTGGTCGCTGCCCGTCCCCGCCTTCCTGCTGCTCGTGTTCCCCGCCTGCTGGGGCGTCTCCGAATGGATGCGCGGCTGGGTCTTTACCGGTTTTCCCTGGGCGGCGTCCGGCTATGCGCACGTGACGGCGCCCCTCGCCGGCTTCGCGCCGATCCTCGGCGTGTACGGCATCGGCGTGCTGGTCGCGGTGTGCTCGGCGTGCATCGTGATGCTGACCCAGCGCCGCCGGCTCCCCGCCATGGGCCTGTTCGCCGCGCTGCTGCTGGCCGGCTGGGGCCTGAAGCACGTCGCGTGGACCGCACCTGCCGGCAAGCCGCTCAGCGTGCGCCTCGTGCAGGGGAACATCCGCCAGGACGAAAAATTCAGCGCCGAGCACCTGGGCATGATCCTCGCGCGCTACCGCGACATGATGACGGCCGCGCCGGCCGACCTGATCGCGGCGCCGGAGACGGCGATCCCCGTGTTCCCGAACCAGCTCCCGCCCGGGTACCTGCAGACCTTCCGCGACTATGCGGCCAGGACGGGCAGCGCGTTCCTGTTCGGGATCCCGCTGGCCGACAGCATGACCGTGTACGCGAACAGCGTGGCGGGCATCGGCCCGCAGGGGCAGTCCTACCGCTACGACAAGAACCACCTGGTGCCGTTCGGCGAATTCATCCCGACGGGCTTCCGCTGGTTCACGGACCTGATGCAGATCCCGCTGGGCGATTTCACGCGCGGCCCGGACGTGCAGGCGCCGTTCGCCGTCAAGGACCAGCTGGTGCTGCCGAACGTCTGCTACGAAGACGTGTTCGGCGAAGAAATCGCGAAGAACCTGCGGTCGCAGGCGCGGCCGGCCACCGTGCTGCTGAACGTGTCGAACCTGGCATGGTACGGCGAGTCGACCGCCATTCCGCAGCACCTGCAGATCTCGCGCATGCGCAGTCTCGAGACGGGCCGCCCGATGCTGCGCGCCACGAACAACGGCGCCACCGCCGTCATCGACGGCCGCGGCAACGTCGCCGCGCTGCTGCCGTTCTACAGCCAGGGTACGCTGGCGGCGACGGTGCAGGGCATGGCCGGCAGCACGCCGTACATCCGCTTCGGCAACCTGCTGTTCCTCGCGCTGGGCGCTTTGCTGCTGGCCGGCGCCTGGCTCGCCGGACGGCAACGGCGGACGACCGGCTAAAATAGCGAGCGATTCACTTCAAGCCATTCCGTAAAACCCGCTAGAATTGGTGTTTTAGCAAACTCACCGTGTTCGCGCCCCGTGCGCGCGAAGCCAACAAGATGCTCACATTCCAACAAATCATTCTGACCTTGCAAACCTACTGGGACAAGCAGGGTTGCGCCCTGCTCCAGCCGTACGACATGGAAGTCGGCGCGGGCACCTTCCACACTGGCACCTTCCTGCGCGCGATCGGACCGGAACCGTGGCGCGCCGCCTACGTGCAGCCGTCGCGCCGCCCGAAGGATGGCCGCTACGGCGAGAACCCGAACCGCCTGCAGCACTATTACCAGTACCAGGTCGTGCTGAAGCCGGCGCCGGAAAACATCCTGGACCTGTACCTGGGTTCCCTGGAAGCGCTGGGCCTGGACCTGAAAAAGAACGACGTGCGCTTCGTCGAGGACGACTGGGAAAGCCCGACCCTGGGCGCCTGGGGCCTCGGCTGGGAAGTCTGGCTGAACGGCATGGAAGTTACCCAGTTCACGTACTTCCAGCAGGTCGGCGGCCTCGATTGCAAGCCGGTGCTGGGCGAGATCACGTACGGCATCGAGCGCCTGGCGATGTACCTGCAGGGCGTCGAGAACGTGTACGACCTCGTGTGGACCGAGTGGGAAGAGAACGGCGAGAAAAAATCGCTGTCGTACGGCGACGTCTTCCACCAGAACGAAGTCGAGCAGTCGACCTACAACTTCGAACACTCGAACACGGACCTGCTGTTCCAGGCCTTCAATAACCACGAGAGCGAAGCCAAGCGCCTGATCGAACTGGCGCTCACGCTGCCCGCGTACGAGCAGATCATGAAGGCCTCGCACAGCTTCAACCTGCTGGATGCGCGCGGCGCGATCTCCGTCACCGAGCGCGCCGCCTACATCGGCCGCGTGCGCACCCTGTCGCGCCTCGTCGCCCAGGCCTATTACGACTCGCGCGAGAAGCTGGGCTTCCCGATGCTCCCCAAGGTTGAACAAGCGGCCTGAGAACAGAAATCACATCACCATGAATCAGACATTACTCGTCGAACTGCAGACCGAAGAGCTGCCACCGAAGGCGCTCGTGAAACTGGGCGCCGCTTTCGCCAACGGTATCGCGAACGGCCTGAAGGCCCGTGATTTCCTGGACGCCGACAGCGTCGTCACCACCTACGCCACGCCGCGCCGCCTGGCCGTCTCGATCACCAACGTGCGCGCCACGTCGGCCGACAAGACCATCCGCGAGAAGATCCTGCCGGTGACCGTCGCCCTCGACAAGGACGGCAACCCGACCGCGCCGCTGGCCAAGAAACTGGCCGCCCTCGGCTTCCCCGACCTCAAAGCCAGCGACCTCGAACGCGCCCAGGACGGCAAGGCCGAGAGCTTCTTCTACACGTACACCGCGCCGGGCGTGGGCCTCGCCGAGGGCCTGCAGCCGGTGCTGGAAGAGACGGTCGCCAAACTGCCGATCCCGAAGGTGATGAGCTACCAGCGTCCGGACGGCGCCACCGTGCAGTTCGTGCGCCCCGTGCACACGCTGCTGGCGCTGCACGGCGAGACCATCGTGCCGCTGTCGCTGCTGGGCCTCAAGGCCGGCCGCAGCACGCTCGGCCACCGCTTCCTGTCGAACGGCCACGCCTTCGATATCGGCCATGCGGACGCCTACAACGAACTGCTCAAGGTCTTCGGCAAGGTCGTCGCCAATGCCGAGGAACGCAAGGAATCGATCCGCACCCAGCTGCTGGCCAAGGCCGGCGGCGACCAGGTGCTGATGCCGGAATCCCTGCTGGATGAAGTGGCGGCGCTGGTCGAATGGCCCGTCGTCTACGAATGCCAGTTCGAAGACGTGTTCTTGTCCGTACCGCAGGAATGCCTGATCCTGACGATGCAGACGAACCAGAAGTACTTCGCGCTGACGGATACGAACGGCAAGCTGCGCTCGCGCTTCCTGATCGTCTCGAACCTCGCGACCGACGACCCCTCCGCCATCATCGGCGGCAACGAGCGCGTCGTGCGCCCGCGCCTGTCGGATGCAAAATTCTTCTTCGAGCAGGACAAGAAGAAGTCGCTGGAATCGCGCCTGCCGCTGCTGGCGAACGTCGTCTACCACAACAAGCTGGGCACGCAGGCCGAGCGCACGCAGCGCGTCACGCGCCTGGCCGGCGCCATCGCCCGCCGCCTCGGCTACGACGTGCTGCTGGCCGAACGCGGCGCGCAGCTGGCGAAGGCCGACCTGCTGACCGACATGGTCGGCGAGTTCCCGGAACTGCAAGGCATCATGGGCACGTATTACGCCCGCAACGACGGCGAGCACGAGGAAGTGGCACTGGCCGCGTCCGAGCATTACCAGCCGCGCTTCTCGGGCGACGCGCTGCCGACGACGAACACCGGCCTGGCCGTCGCGCTGGCCGACAAACTGGAAACCCTCGTCGGCATCTGGTCGATCGGCCTGCAGCCGACCGGCGAGAAAGACCCGTTCGCGCTGCGCCGCCACGCGCTGGGCGTGATGCGCATGCTGGTCGAGAAGCGCCTGCCGCTCGCGCTGTCCGACCTCTTGACGGATGCCGCCGGCGTGTTCGACTACATGCCGACGTTCAAGGACCCGACGGCGGAAGTCACGGCCTTCATGCTGGACCGCCTGCGCGGCCTGCTGCGCGACCGCGGCTTCGCGCCGAACGAGGTGGAAGCCGTGCTGGCGCAGAACCCGGACCGCGTGGACGACGTCGTGCAGCGCCTGGAAGCCGTGCAGGCCTTCGCCGCGCTGCCGGAAAGCGCGTCGCTGGCTGCCGCCAACAAGCGCATCTCGAACATCCTCAAGAAGAACGAAGAGGCGCTGGCCCAGGCAGGAAACGTCGATCCGGCCCTGCTGCAGGATGCCGCGGAGAAGACGCTGTATGCGAGCGTGCAGCGCGTACAGCCTGACGTCGACGCGGCGTTCGAGCGCGGCGACTTCACGGGCACCCTGAAGACGCTCGCGCAACTGCGCGACGACGTCGATGCGTTCTTCAACGACGTGATGGTGATGGCCGACGACGTCGCCCTGCGCAACAACCGCCTGGCCCTGCTGTCCATCCTGCACCGCATGATGAACCGCGTGGCCGACATCTCGAAACTGGCGGCGTAAGCGCAATGAAGCTGATCATCCTCGACCGGGACGGGGTCATCAACCATGACTCCCCCGAGTTCATCAAGTCGCCCGCCGAGTGGATCCCGATCCCGGGGTCGCTCGAAGCGATCGCGCGCCTGAACCAGGCCGGCTACCGCGTCGTCATCGCGTCGAACCAGTCGGGCATCGCGCGCGAACTGTTCGACATCGCGACCCTGAACGCGATCCACCAGAAGATGCACGCGAGCGCCCAGCTGGTCGGCGCGGACATCGACGCGATCTTCTTCTGCCCGCACGCGGCCATCGACCACTGCGACTGCCGCAAGCCGAAGAACGGGATGTTCGAGGAGATCAGCAAGCGCTTCAAACTCAGCCTGAAAGGCGTGCCGACCGTCGGCGATTCGCTGCGCGACCTGCAGGCCGGCTTCATCAGCGGCTGCGTGCCCTACCTGGTCCTCACCGGCAAGGGCGAGAAGACCCGGGAGACGGGCGGCCTGCCGCCCGGCACGCAGGTCTTCCCCGACCTCGCCGCCATGGTCGATGCCTTCCTCAAAACCACGTCCGCGCCTGCAAACGCATGATCGTTACCACCGCCACCCCAGACCTGGAGACCACGCCTTTGCGTACCGCCGCCCTGTTCCTGCGTTCCCTGTTGTTCACGATCGTCATGATCGTCGCCACCGTCGTGTGGGCCTGCGTCTGCTTCCTGGCGGCGCCGCTCCCGTACAACAAGCGTTTCTGGGTCACGTCGCGCTGGAACGTCTTCATCATCTGGTGCGCCCGCGTCATCTGCGGCATCCGCTACCAGGTGAAGGGCTACGAGAACCTGCCGGAGCAGCCCGCGATCCTTCTGTCGAAGCACCAGTCGGCATGGGAGACCATCTTCATGCTGCCCAACATGAAGCGCCCGCTCGTCTACGTCTTCAAGAAGGAGATCCTCTACATCCCCTTCTTCGGCTGGGGCATGGCGCTGCTGCGCATGATCCCGATCGACCGCAACAAGGGCAAGCGCGCCTTTGCCCACGTCGTCAAGATCGGCAAGGCGCGCCTCGCCGACGGCCAGTCGATCATCATGTTCCCCGAAGGGACGCGCATCCCCGTGGGCCAGAAAGGACAGTACAAAAGCGGCGGGACGCGCCTCGCGATAGAAACTCGTGCGATGGTCGTGCCGATCGCGCATAATTCAGGTGAGTGCTGGCCCAAGAACTCGTTCATCAAGCGGCCGGGCCTCATCACCGTCTCGATCGGCAAGCCGATATCGCCGGAAAACCACACTGCTGACAGTCTGATGCAAGAGGTCGAAAATTGGATAGAATCGGAAATGCGCGTCATTTCGCCCCACGCCTATTCAGGTACTTGAACGAATTGGGCGCGCAGAACCAAGCATCATCGAAGCCGCCCACCATGACCTCCCCCAAGATCGACGCGAACCAGCAGGAGCTGTTTGCCCAGGAACTCGTCGCGGCGCTCAAGCCCTCGCCCACACCCGCGCCCACGCCGGCGGCCAGACCCGTGCCGCCGGCCCCGCTGTTCAAGGCACCGCCGGTGCCGACCCGCACCTTACCCATCCCGCCCGTCGGTCCGAACGACCCGCCGCTGCGCAAGATCCAGCTCGGATCGCACACCGTGCACTACGTCCTGCGCCGCTCCGCGCGCCGCTCGCACGGCTTCATGGTCTGCGACGACGGCCTGTTCGTGACGTCGCCGAACCGCGCGCCGCTGGACGACATCGAGCGCGCCATCCGCGCCAAGCAGCGCTGGATCCTCACCAAGCTGTTCGAACGGGGCGAGCGCCGCGCGCTGCGCGCCGAACGTCCGCCCGTGGATTGGGTCGACGGCGCGCAACTGCCCTACCTCGGCACCGACATCACGTTGCGGCTGGAGCCGGCCGCGCGCAGCCACTGCGTCCACGATGCCGATACGCGCACCCTGCACCTCGGCGTGACGCCGGGACTGGAGACGTGGCAGATCCGCGAGCGCGTGAAGCTGTGGTTCCAGGACGAGGCGAAGCGGATCTTCGGCGAACGCCTCAACCTGTACGCGCCGCGCGTGGGCGTGACGTACAACGCGTTCGCGATCTCGTCGGCCGGCACGCGCTGGGGCTCGTGCACGGTGGCCGGGAACATCCGGCTGAACTGGAAGCTGGTGCACTATCCGCTCGCGCTGCTGGACTACGTGGTCGTGCACGAACTGGCGCACCTGCGCGAGATGAACCACAGCCCGGCCTTCTGGGCCGTCGTGGGCGAGGTGTTTCCGGATTATGACGGCGCCAAGGCGGCGCTCAAGAAGCGGTCGGTGGAGATGCCGGTGCTGTTCCCGGACGAGTGACCACCGACCTTGCTATCACGAGGCGCGGAACTGCAATTCGCCCGCCGCACGCGCCTCGACGATCCCGCGCATCGCGCTGACCTCGTCCTTGTTCAGGCACCGGAACGGAATGGGCAGGGTGCCCCGCTTCAGGATCATCATGAAGCCGCTCGAATACGTGCGGATGCGCTCCACGTCGCTCCAGTCGATCAGGCTCACGCCCGTGTCGCTGGTGCGCACGATGCCGTGCTGGTCGATCTGGAATTCGTAGGTGCGCTTCCCGCGCTGCAGCAGCACGAAGTGCGTGGCCGCCGACAGCGTGCTTTTCAGACGCAAATAGACGCCCATCGGCCAGCGGATATGGCGGCGCCGGATCAGGTAACCGCCATGCTCCCACATGAAGCGCACGTACTCGGCGAACGAGTAACGCACCCAGAAATGAAGACGGTAACGTTCTGCCGGCGGATGCACGACCGGGATCGTGGCTGCCGGCATCGCGTCGGCACCGAGATCCGCGGCG
The DNA here is from genome assembly GCF_047302915.1 of Massilia sp. CT11-108. Lineage (NCBI taxonomy): Bacteria > Pseudomonadati > Pseudomonadota > Betaproteobacteria > Burkholderiales > Oxalobacteraceae > Massilia > Massilia sp. CT11-108. The sequence continues at coordinate 21,535 of NZ_JBKYMO010000016.1, forward strand.
TCAGGCTGGTCCAAAAGCGCGGCCCCGCCATCCGAGTGGCCGGCCGCTCGCGAGCGATTTGACCACAACATGTGCATCCCCTTTCGTTTTCTAATCTAAAGAGAATGGTAACAAAAGCTAAGCGATAATTTGTTGCAAGAGTTCAACAGTGCGCACTGTTGCGCCGCGATGGCGGGCCGCGAAAGCCTGGGCGTGGGCGCCCATGGCGGCGCGGCGGTCGTCGTCATCGAGCAGGCCGGCGGCCGCGCGCAGCAACGCCGACGCATCGGGCAGGCGCAGCGCGGCGCCCGCGGCGACGGCTTCCTCGGTCGCCTGAAGGAAGTTGAAGGTGTGTTCGCCGACCAGCACCGGACGTCCCAGCGCGCACGCTTCGATCAGGTTCTGGCCGCCCAGCGGCAGCAGGCTGCCGCCGATGAAGGCGCAGTCGCATGCGGCGTAATAGGCGAACATCTCGCCCATCGAATCGCCCAGCAGCACGTCGGTGTCCACGTGTTCCGGCAGTCTTGATCGACGTGCGAGGCTCAATCCGCGTTCCTCGACCATGCGCGCCACCTCGTCGAAGCGCTGCGGATGACGGGGCACCAGCACGAGCAGCATGTTCGCCGGGCGCTGGTCCAGGGTCTTGTACGCGTCGAGGATGAGGGCCTCTTCGCCTTCGCGGGTGGACGCGCACAGCAGCACGGGGCGGTCCGCGAAGCGCGCGCGCAGCATCGCGCCCGTGTCCAGCGCGGCCTGCGGTGGCACGACGTCGAACTTGATGCTGCCCGTGACGGCGACCTTCGGGGCGCCCAGCGACGCGATGCGTTCGGCGTCCGCATCCGTCTGCGCGGCCACCAGCGTGATCGCGCGGGCCGCATCCGTCATCGGCGTGCCGATCTTGCGGCCGCGGCGCAGCGATTTTTCGGACAGGCGCGCATTCACGAGCGCCACCGGCACGCCGTGTCGCGCGCAGCCGTGGATCAGGTTCGGCCACACTTCCGTCTCCATCAGGATGCAGATCGCGGGCTCGAAATGGCGCAGGAAGCGGCCGACCATGAAGCCGGTGTCGTACGGGAGGAACGACTGGATCACGCGGTCGCCATGCTTGCCGAACAACGCTTTGCCCGTGGCGCGGCCGGTGGGCGTCATGTGCGTGAGCAGGATGCGCGCGTCGGGGCGCGCGGCCAGCAGGGCCTCGATCAGGGGCTCGGCAGCGCGCGTCTCGCCGACGGAAACGGCGTGCACCATGATGGTCTGACGCTTTTCAGGTCTCCTGCCGTAGAAACCGAGGCGCTCGCCCAAATGCGTGCGGTAGCCGGGTTCACGGCGCCCACGCCACCACAGGCGGCCCAGCACGAGCGGCAGCGCCAGCCACCACATCAGCGAATACAGCACGCGCATCAGCGGCTCTCCAGCAGGCGCCGCGCGGCCGCCACGACCTCGTCGACCGACGGCGGCGTACCGGTGTCGCCCAGGTTGACGATGCGCGGCGACCAGTTGCCCTCGGTCTTCCAGCGCGGCGAATCGGCATAGATCTCGACCGTCGGCCGCACGAAGGCGGCGGCGATGTGCGTGAGGCCCGTGTCGACGCCGACGGCCAGGGCCGCGTGGCGCGCCAGCCCCACCGCATCCATCATCGACAGTTTCGGCAGCACGCGCGCGTTCGGCAGCGCGGCCGCCAGGCGCTCGGCCTCTTCCTTCTCGCGGGGCGAGCCCCACGGCAGCAGGATCGTCATCGGCGCGAGCGCCTGGCCAAGCGCGATCCAGTGCGCCGTCGGCCATTTTTTCGCGTCGCGCGCGGTCCCGTGGAAGAACACGGCGTAGTCGTCCGGCGGCATCCACGCGGGACGTGCGCTTTTTTCGGGTGCCGGCAGGCCGAAATCGGGCGGCGTGTCGACGGCATAGCCGAGCGCCGCGGCCACGACCTGGCGTCCGCGCGCCACCGCATGCGTTCGCGGCTCGACGGCGATGCTGCGGCTGTGGAAGATGCGCGAGACGCCTTCGTAGCCCGAATCCTCGGTGCCGTTGGCCAGGCCGATCTTCTGGCTGCCGCGGGCACAGGCCATCACGATGCCCGTCTTGATCAGGCCCTGCGTGTCGAACACGTAGTCGTACTGCTCGGCGCGCAGGTCGCGGAAAAAGCCGCGCAGCTCCGCGCGCACGGCCGCCTGGCCGAGTCCCTTGCGCCAGCGCCGCAGCGCGAACGGGATCACCTTGCGCACGTACGGGTTGAGCTTCACGAGGCTGACGTAGCCCTCTTCCACCACCCAGTCGACCTGGGCATCCGGAAAGTGGCGCCGGATGTCGGCCACGATCGGGAGATTGTGCAGGACGTCGCCCAGCGACGACACCCGCACCAGCAGGATCTTCATCAGAACGGCAGCTTGGCGTTTGGCTTGGCGGCCAGGATCACACGCGCAAAATCACGCTGAATGCGCTCAAGAGCTTCCGGATTCTCGCCCTCGAAACGCAGCACGACGACGGGCGTCGTGTTCGAGCCGCGCGCCAGGCCGAAGCCGTCCGGGTATTCCACGCGCAGGCCGTCGATGTCGACGATTCGGTCCGCGCCCGGGAATTCCGCTTCGGCGCGCAGCTTGTCGATCAGCGCGAAGTTCTCGCCTTCCTGCAGGTGCAGGTGCAGCTCGGGCGTGCTGGACGCGATCAGCAGGCCGTTGAGGAGCGCCGACGGGTCGGTTTCGCGCGTGAGGATCTCGAGCAGGCGCGCGCCCGTGTACAGGCCATCGTCGAAGCCGTACCAGCGGTCCTTCCAGAAGATATGGCCGCTCATCTCGCCGCCCAGCGGCGCGCCCGTTTCCTTCAGCTTGGCCTTGACGAGCGAGTGGCCCGTCTTCCACATCAGCGGACGGCCGCCGTGCTGCTCGATCCACGGACCCAGGTGGCGCGTGCACTTCACGTCGTACAGGATCTCGGCGCCCGGATTGCGCGACAGGACGTCCTGCGAGAACAGCATCATCTGGCGGTCCGGGAAGATGATCTGGCCATCCTTCGTGACGACGCCCAGGCGGTCGCCGTCGCCATCGAACGCGAGGCCGATCTCGGCGTCCGTCGTCTTCAGGCATTCGATCAGGTCCTGCAGGTTTTCCGGGTGCGCCGGATCCGGGTGGTGGTTCGGGAAGTGGCCGTCCACGTCGCAGAACAGTTCGATCACGTCGCAGCCCATCGCGCGGAACAGGTCGCCGGCGACCATGCCGGCCACGCCGTTGCCGCAGTCGACCGCGATCTTGATCGGACGCGCGATCTTGACGTCGCCGACGATGCGTTCGACGTAGGCGGCCTTGATGTCGTGCGTCGAGTAATTACCTTGCTGCGCGGCCGGCTGGAAGTCGTCGCGTTCGATGGCCTGGTACAAAGCCTGGATGGCGTCGCCGTAGATCGCCTCGCCGGCCAGCACCATCTTGAAGCCGTTGTAGTCCGGCGGGTTGTGGCTGCCGGTGACCATGATGCCCGAGCGCGCACCCAGCACGTTGGTGGCGAAATACACCATCGGCGTGGCGACCATGCCCAGGTCGACGACATCCACGCCGGCGGCCTGCAGGCCTTCGGCCAGCGCCTTGGCCAGCTCCGGGCCGGACAGGCGGCCGTCGCGGCCGATGATCACGGTGCGTTCTCCCTTGGCCAGCGCGGCGGCGCCGAACGCCTGGCCGATGCGGCGTGCGATCCCCGCATCGAGCGTGCTGCCGATGACGCCGCGGATGTCATAAGCCTTGAAGATCGTTTTCGAGAGAGAAACCATGGATTATCTACCTTGCTGGACGGGGCAACGGAATGCACGCGCACGGGCATTCCGAACGCCGGTTGGGTCGGGATTGGAAAAAAGGGATATTGTAACGGCAAGCCGGGCCGCCGGGGCCGGATTACCGGTGTACTGGATGCGCAAACAAGCGCGATGAGGCGCACAGAACGTGCGCACTCGGAACGATATGAAACGGAATCAGACGCGCAGTTTGTCCATCGATTTACCGCCTTCGACCCATTCCTTGACCCATTTCGGCTGGCGGCCGCGACCGGTCCACTGTTGCGAGGCATTGTCCGGATTGCGATAACGGACGGCGACGGAACCGGCATTCGCACCCGCCGATTTGCCGCCACGGCCGCTGGCGCTGATCAGGTCTTTCAAAGGTACGCCGACGCTCTGTGCGATGGCCATGATCTGTTCACGCGCCTTTTGCACTTCCTGCACCTCGCGTTTTTTCATTTCCTGCTTGATCTGCTCCTGCAGGTTGCGCAAATCGCCCAAGGACAAATTAGACAGATCCATCTTGATTCCTTATATGTAGAGTCTAGGTGTAAGGGATTTTATCGAATAATCACCAATGCTCGCAATATACTACAACTGAAATTTCTTCAGTGTTTTTTGTGCCAAATCAGCCAGCGCGGCGACTTGAATCTCACGATACGCGCGTACAACCATACGTAGCTGATAATGAACAACAGACAGAAGAATATCAAAATTCCCGTATTTTGCGAGAACACGGTTGCGGGGATAACGGCAGTGAGGGAAAACAGCCACAGGTATGGCGAAGTACGCGCATTCCTTTTCATCAGCGCGCGGGCTTCTTTGCGACCGACGGTCCATTGCACGATACGCCGGAAGATCAGGCTGTGCAGGTGGATTCCATCTGGCATGGTAGGAGATTTCCCACGCACAAACATTCGGCGGTAAACGGAAAATATGGTTTCGAATGCCGGATAAATCAGCAGCAAGACGGCATACCACGTCGATACCTGGGGATTGCGCATCACGAGCAGCAGGGCCAGTTCGCCCAGCATGAATCCGATGAAATAAGCGCCGCCGTCGCCGAGGAAGATGAGGCCGACGGGATAATTCCAGACGAGGAAACCGGCCGTTGCACCCGCGACCGTCAGCGCGGACACCAGCACGAACATGTCGCCCACCTGCCAGCCCACGTAAGCGAGCGACAACAGCATGAAGATCGTGACGACGCTGGCCAGGCCATTGAACCCGTCGATGATATTCACCGCGTTCGCAATGCCCGCAACGGCCAGTACGGTCAGCGGCAATATCAGCCACAGCGAATCGAGGTTCCAGCTCACGAAAGGCATATCGAGACGCGCGATTTTCGCGTCCAGCACGAGATAGCCGAGGAACGCGGCGACCATCGTCAATATCAGGCGGCGCGACGGACGCACCTTCCCCGTATAGTCCTCGACGATACCGCCGGCGAATGCGATCCCCGAACATCCCAGCAGCGAGACCAGCCAATAACCGAGGCCGGGCACCCGCCATACGGAAATGCCGGCGGTCAGGGCCACCGCGAGGAAGATCGGCAATCCGCCAATCCGCGCCACCGCATGCAGATGGACCTTCTGCACGCCGTCGAAATTATTGTCGAGAGCGGGGCCGTGCAATTTCGAATGCTTGACGACGAGGAGCGTCAGCAGCGCGGACACGACAAAACTTACGATGAAGGAAAACATTTTATTATTTTTTAAATGCAATCGTGCGGGATTGTACCGGAATAGTCGCTGGCAAACCGGACGTCGGCAGTGTGCGCGCGCAGACCGTCGCCCGATCGAGGAATTACGAAATACCGGAACTTTGACTGAGGGGCAAGACAATTTACAATCGGTAATTCCGTCGGCTGGGGCCGCCGTACGAAACCCGGAAGAATCGATTAGTATCGATCCTGCAAAATCGAATGTGAGCGAGATGAAAACCTATGTAATCGGCGACCTGCAAGGGTGCGCCCATGAAGCCGGCCTGCTGCTGGATCGAATCGACGCGACGGCGGGACCAGGTACGCGCATCCTGTTCGTCGGCGACCTGATCAACCGCGGCCCCGATTCGCTGGGCGCGCTGCGCCGCATGAAGGCGCTGGCGGAAACGAGCGATGGCCGTGTCGACGCCCTGCTCGGCAACCACGACCTGCACCTGCTGGCCGTGGCCGTCGGCGTCCAGAAAATGAGCCGGTCCGATACGCTGGACGAGATCCTCGCCGCGCCCGACCGCGATGCATTGATCGACTGGCTGCGCCGCCGCCCGCTCGCCATGTTCGTCGATGCCCACCTGCTGGTACATGCCGGTGTGGCGCCGCAGTGGACGGCCGCGCAGACGATGGCGCTGGCGGCGGAAGTCGAGGCTGTCCTGCGCGGCGACGATTGGATCGGCTTCCTCGGCCAGATGTACGGCAACGAGCCGGACCGCTGGGACGACGGCCTGACGGGCATCGCCCGCCTGCGCTGCATCGTCAACGCGCTCACGCGCATGCGCCTGTGCTGGCCGGACGGCCGCATGGATTTCCATCACAAGGAAAGCGACAAGGGGCCGGAAGGCACGGACCTGCAGCCCTGGTTCGACCTGCCCAACCGCCGCACGCTCGATGTCACCGTCGTGTTCGGACACTGGTCGGCGCTCGGGCTCGTGCTGCGGCCGAATCTCGTGGGGCTGGACAGCGGCTGCGTGTGGGGTGGCAAGCTGACGGCCGTGTGCCTGGATGACCGGTCGCTGTTGCAGGTGGATTGTCCCGAGTATCGGGAGCACGGCGGGAAAAGATAAGGTTCGTCGTTCCCGACTGCGCGGGAACGACTACGACGACTCAGCGCCCCTGCCCCAGCGCCCCCGCGATCGCATCATGCGCCGCCTGCGCCAGTTCGCGCCGGTGCGCGCCCGCCGCCGGGATCGGCGCCAGGCAGGCCAGCCGCGCGACGATCGGCTCGCCTTTCATGATGCGCACGATGCTGTCGACGAACGTCGTCTCGCCCGTGTAGTCGACGGCCGGATGCCACGCGCCGAACGCATCGACGTAAGCCAGCGCAACCGGCTGCACGGGCACCGCGGCATCGATGGCGGCTTCGAACAGATTCGCGTGGAACGGCAGCACCGTGCCCTGGCTGGCCGTCGTCCCCTCCGGGAAGAACGCCACGCGGCGGCGCTGGCCGAGGGCCTCCACGAGGCCCTTGAAGATGTGGCGCAGGTCGCGCCGGTTGCCGCGCGCGATGAACACCGTGCCCGCCTGCGCGACGAGCCAGCCGACGACGGGCCAGGCGCGGATCTCGGCCTTGGCCACGAAGCGGCAAGGGTGCACGGCATTGATGACGAAGATGTCGAGCCACGAGATGTGGTTCGCGACGATGAGCGCGTGCGCCAGCGAGTCCTCGCCCGGCACGCGCTCGAGGCGCACGCGGCAGATGCCCAGCAGGCGCGCCGACCAGCGCTGGATCAGGCGCTCGCGCAGGGCATCGCCCACCCACGGGAACACGAGGGCGCAGGTGGCCAGGCCCTGGACGAGGTGGAGGACGAGGCGCGCGAGGCGCCACGCAAGCCGGATCTTCAATCAGCGTTCGAACGCGACGTGGCCGGCGACGATCGTCGCCTTCACCTGGCCCGCCAGTTCGTAGCCGAGGAACGGCGTGTGCTTGCCCTGGCTCGCGAGGGCGGCCGCGTTGACGGTCCAGCGCGTGTCCGGATCGAACAGCACGACGTCCGCGCTTGCGCCCTGTGCCAGCGTGCCGGCGGACAGGCCCGCCATGCGTGCCGGATCGCTCGTGATCTTCGCCAGCGCCGTCGACAACGCTTTCGCGTCGTTGCCCTGCTCCGCCGCCCATTTCAGCATCAGCGCCAGCAGCAGTTCCAGGCCGGTGGCGCCGGGCGACGCCTCGGCGAACGGCAGCAGCTTCTCGTCGTCGTCGACCGGGGTGTGGTCCGAGCAGACGGCGTCCACGGTGCCGTCCTGGACGGCCGCGCGGATCGCGTCGCGGTCGCGCTGGCTGCGCAGCGGCGGCGTGAGGCGCGCGTTGGAATCGAAGAAGCCGATGTCGGCATCCGTCATGTGCAGGTGGTGCACGCCGACGTCGCACGTGACCGGCAAGCCTTCCTTCTTGGCGGCGCGGATCAGGTCCAGCGCGGCGGCGGACGAGATGCGGCACAGGTGCACGCGCGCACCGGAGGCGCGCATCAGCTCGAAGATCGTGTGCAGCGCGATCGTCTCGGACATCACCGGCACGCCGGACAGGCCCAGGCGCGACGCCAGCGGGCCGCTGTGGGCGATGCCGCCGCGGCCGATGAACGGGTCCTGCGGGCGCAGCCACACGGTGTAGCCGAACGTCTTCGCGTACTGCATGGCGCGCAGCAGCACGGTGGTGTCCGTGATCGGTTCCTCGGCCTGCGCGAAGCCGATGCAGCCGGCTTCCGTCAGCTCGGCCATCTCGGTCAGCGCCTTGCCCTTCAAACCGACCGTCAGCGCGCCCAGCGGATGCACGTTGGCCTGGTTCAGCAGGCGCGCGCGGTGCTTGAGCATTTCGACGAGACCTGGCTCGTCCAGCACGGGGTCGGTGTCGGGCGGGCACACGAGCGTCGTCACGCCGCCCTGCACCGCGGCCTGCATTTCCGATTCCAGCGTGGCCTTGTATTCGTAGCCCGGTTCGCGCAGGCGGGCGGAGAGGTCGACGAGGCCCGGCGCGACGACGAGGCCCGCGGCGTCGATCGTGCGCGCGGCCGTGAAGCCCGCGGGGGCGTTGCCGATGCCGGCGACCTTGCCGTCGGCGATGTACAGGTCCTGGACGGCGTCGAGGCCGGCCGCCGGGTCGATCAGGCGCCCGTTCTTGATATGTAAATTCGTCATGCGTGACTTCCAGCCAAAATACTCATAACCGCCATGCGGACCGCGATACCGAAGGTGACCTGGGGCAGGATGACGGCCTGGGCGCCGTCCGCCACGGCCGAGTCGATCTCCACGCCGCGGTTCATCGGGCCCGGGTGCATCACGATGGCGTCCGGTTTCGCGAGCGCCAGGCGCTCCGGCGTCAGGCCGTAGCTCTTGAAATACTCGCCGGCCGACGGCAGCAGCGCGCCCGACATGCGCTCGTTCTGCAGGCGCAGCATGATGATCACGTCGACGTCCTTCAGGCCCTCGTCCATGTTCGTGAACACGCGCACGCCCATCTGGTCCAGGCCACCCGGCAGCAGCGTGTGCGGGCCGATGGCGCGCACTTCCGGCACGCCCAGCGTCGTCAGCGCGTGGATGTCCGAACGGGCCACGCGGCTGTGCAGGATGTCGCCGACGATGGCCACGCGCAGGTTCGTGAAATCCTTCTTGTAGTGGCGGATCGTGTACATGTCGAGCAGGCCCTGCGTCGGGTGCGCGTGGCGGCCGTCGCCCGCGTTCACCACGTGCACGTGGTTCTGCTTCGTATCGTTCAGGTGCTTGGCGATCAGGTACGGCGCGCCCGACTGCGCGTGGCGCACGACGAACATGTCGGCGTGCATGGCCGACAGGTTGTCGATCGTGTCCAGCAGCGATTCGCCCTTGCTCGTCGACGAGGCGGCGATGTTCAGGTTGATGACGTCGGCCGACAGGCGCTTCGACGCGATCTCGAAGGTCGTGCGCGTGCGCGTCGAATTTTCGAAGAACAGGTTGAAGACGCTTTTCCCGCGCATCAGCGGCACCTTCTTGACCTCGCGGTCGGAGATGCTCACGAAGCTCGAGGCGGTGTCGAGGATGTGGTTGATGATGGCCTTGGGCAGTCCCTCGATGGTAAGGAGGTGCTGCAGTTCGCCGTTCTTGTTCAGTTGCGGGTTATGCATTGTCGTCTTCGATCGTGAGCGAAAGTTGGCCGTTTGCTGCGCGGGCCAGCGCGAGCGAGCGGCCAGGGGCAAGCTGTGCGTGCGCGCCGACGAAATCGGCCGCCACCGGCAGTTCGCGGCCGCCGCGGTCCGCCAGCGCGGCCAGCATGATACGCTGCGGACGGCCAAAGTCGAACAGCACGTTGATGGCAGCGCGCACCGTGCGGCCGGTGTACAGCACGTCGTCGACGAGCACGATGGTCGCGCCGTCGACGTTGAATTCGATCCGGGTCGGCTTCACGTCCGGATGCAGGCCCTTGCGGGCATAGTCGTCGCGGTAGAACGAGACGTCGATGAAGCCCAGGCGGGATTGCAGGCCCAGGTCGGCCGCGAGACGTTCCGCGAGCCAGGCGCCGCCCGAGTGGATGCCGACGATGGCGACATCGGGCACGCCCGTAAGACCCGCGCGCACCTGCGCGAGCAGGTCGCGGTACAGGGCCTCGGCATCGAAGTTGTCTGTCCTGTCCGCGTCGTTAATATGAGTTGGCATGATCGTCAAAGTATTGTTGCAAAATGATGGCGGCGGCCTTGGCGTCGATGATCTCGCCGCGCTTGGCGGGAATGACGGCCGACGAGTAGCGCTCGTCGACGAGTTCGACGGGCAGGTTGAAGCGGCCGTTCAGTTGATTCGCGAAGCGGCGCGCGCGCAGGGTCATGTCGTGCTCCGCGCCGTCCGGATGGCGCGGCTCGCCCACGACGAGGCGCGCGGGGCGCCATTGTTCGATCAGGTCGCCGATGACCTTGAAGCGGGTCGCATTGTCGACCGCCTTGATGACGGACAGCGGTTGCGCCTGTCCCGTCAGGGTATTCCCCATGGCGATGCCGATGCGCTTGATGCCGAAGTCGAAGCCTAGAACGATGTCGACCATTACCTGCGTCGGCTCCGGGTTGTGCCCCAACGATCAAGCATGACCGGCCTCGGAAGCCAGCATGAGGGGATCGATCCCCAGCAGCTTGATGGCCGCGTTGTAGCGCTCCTCGATCGGCAGGTCGAACAGCACGCGCGCGTCGGCGCTCACCGTGAGCCAGCCGTTGCGGGCAATCTCTTCTTCCAGCTGGCCCGGACTCCACCCTGCATAGCCGATCGAGACGAGCATGCGGCGCGGGCCGGTGCCGTTGGCGACGGCTTCCAGTACGTCGATCGACGTCGTGAACGCGACGTCGTCGGTGACGCTCAGCGACGACGAATAGCGGCCGCCGGGCGAATGCAGCACGAAGCCGCGGTCGTCCTGGACCGGACCGCCGAACATGATCGGCGCGTCCTCGACGCTGGCGCGCAGACCTTCCGCCACTTTCAGGTCGATGCGGTCAAACAGCACGTCCATGGTCATGTCGGTGGGCTTGTTGATGACGACGCCGAGCACGCCCTTCTCGTTGTGCTCGCAGATATACACGACAGCGCCGCCGAAGATCGGGTCATTCATGGACGGCATGGCAATCAGGAAATGATTAGCCAGGTTCAGCTGGGACGTGGATGCGCACAACGTGCCGAGGAGAGGCGTATCTTCCTGGGGCATCCCGGGCATGGTTAGAGGCTTGCCGACCTTACTTTTTTTCATGCTCATACTCTCTGTTGGCTCACTCTCCGGGTTTACCGCGGTACCTGAAGCTGAAAAGCTGGACTTTTCGCTAGTTTACACCGAATTGCCCGACCGGCCACGGAAGCCGCTCGGCGGGGCAAACCTGAGAGATGGTAGACAGTAAAATTTTGGACTGCATTGACTCAACACACAGAAGATGACTCTGAGAAACTCGCTAGTCTGGTTCCGGCGCGATTTGCGCGTGGACGACCATGCCGCGCTGCATCACGCCCTGCTCTCCTCACGCCGGGTGGTTGGCGTGTTCGTGTTCGATACGGACATCCTGGCCGGCCTGCCGTCCGACGACCGGCGCGTTCAATTTCTGCTCGACAGCGTGCGCGAGCTGGATGCGCGCCTGCATGCAATGGGAGGTTATCTCATCGTGCGGCACGGGCGCGCCACGCAGGTGATTCCGGAATTGGCCGACGCGCTCGACGCGGAATCCGTATTTACCAACCGCGATGTCGAACCGCAGGCCATCGCCCGCGACCGCGCGGTGCAGGATGCCCTGCGCGCGGCCGGCCGCAGCCTGCAGACGTTCAAGGATCAAGTCATCTTCGAACAGGATGAAGTATTGACGCTGGCCGGCGGCCCCTATTCGGTTTTTACGCCGTACAAGAACGCGTGGCTGAAACGCCTCGCGCGCGAGCCGGAGGCGCTGCGGCCGTACGAGACGGCACCGCACGCGGGCGCGCTCGCGCCCCCGCC